>JAFACJ010000868.1 GCA_023425615.1 Actinomycetes bacterium | reverse complement strand
GGTTCTTCTTCTGGGGCATGATCGACGACCCGGTGGCGTAGGTGTCGTCCATCTCGATCCAGCGGAACTCCTGGGAGGCCCACAGGCACACCTCCTCGCCGATGCGCGAGAGGTGCACGCCCGCCAGCGCGGCGGCGAAGAGGAACTCGGCGACGAAGTCGCGGTCGCTGACGGCGTCCATGGAGTTGGCGGCGGCGGCGGTGAAGCCGAGCTCCTCGGCGACGGCCTGCGGGTCCAGGGGCAGGGAGGAGCCGGCCAGGGCGCCGGAGCCCAGCGGGGAGATCGCGGCGCGCTTGTCCCAGTCCTGGAAGCGCTCGATGTCGCGGCTGACGGCGTGGACGTGCGCCAGGAGCTGGTGGGAGAAGAGCACGGGCTGGGCGTGCTGGAGGTGGGTCATGCCGGGGCAGGCGACGCCGATGTTGGCCTCGGCCTGGCCGATCAGCGCGGTCTGCAGCTCCACCAGCCGGGAGACGATCCGGCGGGCGTGGTCACGCAGGTACAGGCGCAGGTCGGTGGCGACCTGGTCGTTGCGGGAGCGGCCGGCGCGCAGCTTGCCGCCCAGGGAGCCCAGGCGCTCCAGCAGGCCGCGCTCCAGGGCGGTGTGCACGTCCTCGTCGGCGACGGTGGGCCGGAACTCGCCGGACGCGCACGCCTGCTCCAGGTCGTCGAGGGCGCCCAGCATCCGGGCGAGCTCGTCGTCGTCCAGCAGTCCGGCGCGGTTCAGCACGCGGGCGTGGGCGCGCGACCCCATCAGGTCGTACGGCGCGAGCCGCCAGTCGAACTGGACGCTCACGGACAGGCGTGCCAGCGCGTCCGACGGCCCGCCCTCGAACCGTCCGCCCCACAACCGGGTCGGTGCCTTGCTCACAGTGATCCATCTCCGAAGGTCGGTGGCGGGCCGCCGCGAACCGCGGCCCGTGTCGAGAACAGTTGTACCGCCCCGGAGCGACGCCCCGGGGCGGTGCTGTGGATGAAGTGCGCCGTCAGGCGCGCGTCCGTGCCGTGAAGGCTCAGGCGCCGGCGCGGCGGTCGCGGACGGCGGCGATCTTGCTCGGCAGGCTCCACAGGTCGACGAAGCCCTTGGCCAGGCTCTGGTCGAAGGTGTCGCCGGTGTCGTACGTCGCCAGATCGTAGTCGTACAGCGAGGAGCCGCTGCGCCGGCCGGTCACCACGGCGCGCCCGCCGTGCAGGGTGAGCCGCACGTCGCCGTTCACATGCCGCTGGGCGTCGTCGATGAAGGACTCCAGGGCGTGCTTGAGCGGCGAGAACCACAGGCCGTCGTAGACGAGCTCGCCCCAGCGCTGGTCGACCGAGCGCTTGAAGCGGGCCAGGTCGCGCTCGACCGTGACGTTCTCCAGCTCCTGGTGGGCGGCGAGCAGCGCGATCGCGGCCGGCGCCTCGTAGACCTCGCGGGACTTGATGCCGACCAGGCGGTCCTCGACCATGTCGAGGCGGCCGACGCCCTGGGCGCCGGCGCGCCTGTTGAGCTCGTCGATGATCTGGAACGGGGTGAGCGCGCGCCCGTCGATCGCGGTGGGGACGCCGTTCTCGAAGGTCAGCACCAGCTCGTCGGCCTCACGCGGGGTGGCCGGGTCGGCGGTGTAGGAGTACAGGTCCTCGATCGGGGCGTTCCAGATGTCCTCCAGGAAGCCGGTCTCCACGGCCCGGCCCCACAGGTTCTGGTCGATGGAGTAGGGGTTCTTCTCCGAGACCTCGATCGGCAGGTTCTTCTCCTGGGCGAAGGCGATGGCCTTGTCGCGGGTCCAGGCGTAGTCGCGGGCCGGGGCGACGCACTTGAGGTCGGGGTTGAGCGCCATCAGGCCGGCCTCGAACCGTACCTGGTCGTTGCCCTTGCCGGTGCAGCCGTGCGAGACGGTGGTGCCGCCGAACTGCTTGGCGGCCGACACCAGGTGCTTGACGATCAGCGGCCGGGACAGCGCCGACACCAGCGGGTAGCGGTCCATGTAGAGGGCGTTGGCGCGGATCGCAGGGAAGCAGAAGTCGCGGGCGAACTCCTCCTTGGCGTCCACGACGACCGCCTCGACGGCGCCGCAGTCCAGGGCGCGCTGGCGGATCTCGTTCATGTCCTCGCCGCCCTGGCCGCAGTCGACGGCCACGGCGACGACCTCGGCGCCCATCTTCTCGGCGAGGAAGGGGATCGCGACCGAAGTGTCAAGGCCCCCGGAGTACGCCAGTACGACGCGCTCAGTCATATGTCTTCGTCCTTTTTCTCGTTCGTGGAGTGGAGCAGGTCAAGGGGTGGGGTTGCGGGGCCCGGGGACCCCTGACTTCGTCGCTCGGTGAGCCGCAGCAGCTTCGCCGCCAGCTCCTCTCCGCCGAGCGGGTCGCGGGAGATGACCAGGATCGAGTCGTCGCCCGCGACGGTGCCCAGGACCTCCGGCCACTCGGCGTGGTCGATGGCCGAGGCCAGGTACTGCGCGGCGCCCGGGGGCGTGCGCACGATCACCAGGTTGGCCGACGCCTCCGCCGAGACCAGGAGTTCCTGGGCCAGCCGGGTCAGCCGGGAGTCGAAGCTCTCGGCGCCGCCCGTCCTGGCCCGCCTGATCCGCTCGCCGCCCTCGCCGGGCACCGCGTAGATCAGGCTGCCGTCGTCGGCCCGCAGCCGTACCGCCCCGATCTCCACCAGATCGCGCGACAGGGTCGCCTGGGTGACCTCCAGGCCCGACTGCCGCAGCAGCCTGGCCAGTTCGCCCTGGGAGTGCACGTTGTGCCGGGAGAGCAGCTCCAGCACCCGCGCCTGCCGGGCGGCCTTGGTCATCGGGGTGATCGTCACGGTTCTCTTATCTCTCCAGCAGCCAGGTGAGCAGTGCCTTCTGCGCGTGCAGCCGGTTCTCCGCCTCGTCCCACACGACGCTGCGGGGGCCGTCGAGCACGGAGGCGGCGATCTCCTTGTCCCGGTAGGCAGGCAGGCAGTGCAGGACCGAGACGTCGGGCTCGGCCAGCGCCACCAGCTCCTCGGTGACCGCGTAGGGGACGTAGACCGACAGGTCCTTGTCCTCCTGGCCCATGGAGGCCCAGGTGTCGGTGGCCAGGACGTCCGCGCCGGCCGCGGCCTGGCGGGGGTCCGTGGTCACCTGGACGGAGCCGCCGGTGCCCTTGGCGATCTCCTCGGCGCGGTGCCACACGTCGGGGTCCGGCAGGTACCCCTCGGGGGCGGCGATCCGCACGTGCATCCCGGCGGTGGCGCCGCCGAGGAGGTAGGAGTGCGCCATGTTGTTGGCCCCGTCGCCGAAGTAGGCGAGCGTGACCCCGGACAGTCTACCCTTCGCCTCCTGGACCGTCTGAAGATCGGCGAGGATCTGGCAGGGGTGGAAGGAGTCGGTGAGGGCGTTGACCACCGGCACGGAGGACGCCCGCGCCATCTCCTCGATCCGGTCCTGGCCGAAGGTGCGCCAGACGATCGCGGCGCACACCCGCTCCAGGACCCGGGCGGTGTCGGCGATGGTCTCGCCGCGGCCGAGCTGGCTGGTCTGGCCGTCGATGACCAGCGGGTTGCCGCCGAGTTCGGCGACGCCGGCGATGAACGACACCCGGGTGCGGGTGGAGTGCTTGTCGAAGAGGATCGCCACCGACCTTGGCCCGGCCAGGGGCTTGAAGCCGTAGCGGTCGGCCTTCATCCGGGCGGCGAGCGCCAGGACCTCGGCCTGCTCGGCCGGGCTCAGATCGTCGTCACGCAGGAAATGCCGGGTCATGCTGACACCTCGTCGAGGATCGCGGGGAGTGCGTCGAGGAAGCCCTGCGCCTCCTCGGCCGTCATGGTCAGCGCGGGCGCGAGCCGGATCGCGTCGGGCTGCACGTTGTTGACCAGGAAACCGGCACGCTGCGCCGCCTGCCTGACCTCGGCGGAGACGGGCCGCGCCAGCACGATCGCCAGCCACAGGCCGCGGCCCCTGACCCCGGCGACCAGCGGGTGGTCCAGCGCCTGGATCCCGGCCGAGAGCTGCTCGCCGAGCTTGACGGCGTGCTCCAGCAGCCCGTCGCGGTCGAGGGTGTCCAGGACGGCGAGGGCGGCCGAGGCCGCGAGCGGGTTGCCGCCGAAGGTGCAGCCGTGGTCGCCGGGGGCGAAGATGTCGCCCGCCGCGCCGATGCCGACGCACGCGCCGATCGGGACGCCGCCGCCCAGGCCCTTGGCCAGGGTGATGATGTCGGGCCGCACTCCCTCGTGCTGGTGGGCGAACCAGGCGCCGGTGCGGCCGACGCCGCTCTGGATCTCATCGAGGACGAGCAGCGCGCCCGTCTCGTCGCAGATCCGCCGGGCCGCGGTGAGGTAGCCGTCGGGGGCCGGCACGACGCCGGCCTCGCCCTGGGTGGGTTCGAGGAACACCGCGGCGCAGTCGGAGGTGACCGCCTCGCGCAGCGCCTCGGCGTCGCCGTAGGGCACGAACCGCACGTCGGCGCCGTAGGGCTCGAAGGGCTCGCGGATGGCCTGCTTGCCGGTGAGGGCCAGCGCGCCCATCGTCCGGCCGTGGAAGCCGTTCTCGGTGGCCACGAGGTACTTGGAGGCGCCCGCGTGCCTGCGGACCATCTTGAAGGCCGCCTCGTTGGCCTCGGTGCCGGAGTTGCAGAAGTAGACCTTGCCGGGGAGGCCGAGCAGGTCCAGCAGGCGCCCGGCCAGCCGCACCTCCGGCTCGGTGGTCAGCAGCGGCGAGACATGGGCGATCTTCCCGATCTGCTCGCTCACCGCCGTGACCAGCGCCGGGTGGGCGTGGCCCAGGGACGAGACCGCGATCCCGGCGAACAGGTCGAGGTAGGCGTTGCCGTCCACGTCCCAGACGGTGCTGCCCTCACCGTGCGAGAGCATCAGGGGCGGCACCGCGCGGTTGGGCATGAAGGATGCCTTGAAGTCCTCTTGCCAGCTCATGACGGCACCACCATCGTTCCGACTCCTTCATCCGTGAAGACTTCCAGCAGCAGCGAGTGCGGCACCCGCCCGTCCAGCACATGGGCCTGGGGGACGCCGTTGCTGACCGCGTGCAGGCAGGCGCCCATCTTCGGCACCATGCCCGAGGACAGGCTCGGCATGAGCGCCTCCAGGGCGTCGGCGGTCAGTTCGCGGATCACCTCGTCGCTGTTCGGCCAGTCGGCGTACAGGCCCTCCACGTCGGTGAGGACGATCAGCTTGGCGGCGCCCAGTTCCGAGGCCAGCGCGGCGGCGGCGGTGTCGGCGTTGACGTTGTAGATCTCGCCGTCCTCGCCGCGGGCCACGCTGGAGATCACCGGGATGCGGCCGTCGGCGATGAGGCTCTGCACCGCGCCGGCGTCGACCTTGACGATCTCGCCGACCTGGCCGATGTCCACCGGCTCGCCGTCGACGATCGCGTGCAGCTTCTGCGCGGTGAACAGGTGCGCGTCCTCCCCCGACATGCCGACCGCGTACGGGCCGTGGGCGTTGAGCAGCCCGACGACCTCGCGGCCCACCTGCCCGGTGAGCACCATCCGCACCACGTCCATCGCCTCGGGCGTGGTGACCCGCAGGCCCGCGGTGAAGTGCGACTCGATGCCGAACTTCTCCAGCGCCGCGTTGATCTGCGGGCCGCCGCCGTGCACGACGACCGGGCGCAGGCCCGCCAGCCGCAGGAAGACGATGTCGCTGGCGAAGGACTCGCGCAGGGTGTCGTCGATCATGGCGTTGCCGCCGTACTTGACCACGACGATCTTGTCGTGGAACCGCTCCAGCCAGGGCAGTGCCTCGATCAGCACCGCCGCCTTGTCCATCGCGCTGCGCCGGTTCACGAGCTGTACGCCGAGTTCTCGTGGACGTACTCCGCGGTCAGGTCGGTCGTCCAGACCGTCGCGGAGTGCCGTCCCGCCGACAGGTCGACGGTGATGGACACATCGCGGGGCCGCAGGTCGACCTTGTCGCGGTCCTCGCCGACGGAGCCGCCGCGGCATACCCACACGCCGTTGATCGCGACGTTGAGCCGGTCGGGCTCGAAGACCGCGTCGGTGGTGCCGACCGCGGACAGGACGCGGCCCCAGTTGGGGTCCTCGCCGTGGATGGCGCACTTGAGCAGGTTGTTGCGGGCGATGGACCTGCCGACGGTGACGGCGTCCTGGACGCTGTCGGCGCCGACGACCTCGATCGCGATGGCCTTGGAGGCGCCCTCGGCGTCCACCAGGAGCTGGCGGGCCAGGTCGAGGCAGACCTCGGTGAGCAGGGCGGTGAACGCCTCCTCGGCGGGGACGGCGCCGGTGGCGCCGCTGGCCATGAGCAGGACGGTGTCGTTGGTGGACATGCAGCCGTCGGCGTCGAGCCGGTCGAAGGACCGGGACGTGGCGGCGCGCAGGGCGCGGTCGAGCGTCTCGGCCGGCAGGTCGGCGTCGGTGGTCAGCACCACCAGCATGGTGGCCAGGGAGGGGGCGAGCATGCCGGCGCCCTTGGCCATGCCGCCGATCATGTAGCCGCCCTCGCCGCGCCGGAAGGCGATCTTGGCGACGGAGTCGGTGGTGCGGATGGCGTCGGCGGCGTTCAGGCCGCCGTCGCGGGTCAGTTCGGAGGCGGCGGTCCCGATGCCCGCCAGCAGCTCGTCCATCGGCAGCCGGACGCCGATGAGGCCGGTGGAGCACACCGCGACCTCGCCCGCGGAGTCCTCCAGCACCTCGCCGACCTTCTCGGCGGTGGCGTGGGTGTCCTGGAAGCCCGGGGCCCCGGTACAGGCGTTGGCGCCCCCGGAGTTGAGGACGACGGCGCGCACCCGGCCTCCGGAGACCACCTGCTCGGTCCACAGCACCGGGGCCGCCTTGACGCGGTTGGCGGTGAACACCGCGGCCGCCGCGCGGGATGGACCGTCGTTGACGACCAGTGCCAGGTCGCGGTTGCCGTTGTCCTTGATGCCCGCGGCTATGCCGGAGGCCCGGAAGCCCAGTGGTGCGGTGACGCTCATGTGCCCTCTTCTTCTGTGCGACGTGGTGTCAGGGTGCGACGGCGAGGGTGGTCAGGCCGAGGTCCTCGGGCATGCCCAGGGCCAGGTTGGCCGACTGGACGGCTCCGCCCGCGGTCCCCTTGGTGAGGTTGTCGATGGCGGCCACGACCACGATGCGCCCTGCCCGCTCGTCCAGCGCCACCTGCATCAGGGCTGTGTTGGCGCCGAGCGTCATCGCGGTGGACGGCCACACGCCCTCGGGGAGGACGTCGACGAAGGGTTCGGCGTCGTAGGCGGCGAGGTAGGCGTCCCGCAGCGCGGCGTAGGTCGTGCCGGGCCTGGCCTTGGCGGTGCAGGTGGCCAGGA
>JAFACJ010000756.1 GCA_023425615.1 Actinomycetes bacterium | reverse complement strand
CGTCGTCGGCGCCGAACGCCGGCCGGGCCCCAAACCGGGCATGAGCGTCGACCTCATCGTGGAGACCGCGATCGCCATCGCCGACCAGGAGGGCATGGCCGCGCTGTCCATGCGCGCCGTGGGCGAGCGCCTCGGCCGCACGGCCATGGCCCTGTACACCTACGTGCCGGGCAAGAACGAGCTGCTGGACCTCATGTACGACCGTGTCCACGGCGAACTCCCGGTCGAATACGACCTGGAGGTCGGCTGGCGCGCCGCCACGGAGACCCGGGCGCGCGACATGTGGGAGTTCCACCTGCGCCACCCGTGGACGCTCCAGGTGTCGCAGGCCCGCCCCGTCCTGGGGCCGCACGAGTACACGGCGATGGAGGTCGCCGCGCGGATCCTGCGCGTGAGCGGCCTGCCCGCCACCACCCTGCGCCGCCTCATCTCGACGCTCTACCACTTCGTCCGCGCCGCCGCCCAGACCGTCGCCGAGGCACGGCAGGCCGCCGCGGTCACCGGCATGTCCGACGAAGAGTGGTGGTACGCCCGCTCCGCCATGCTCGAAGAGGTGTCGCCCGACTTCGCCTCCCGCTTCCCCGACCTCGTCTGGATGGAGAGCGAAGGCGCCTTCTGCATGGAGGACGACACCGTCCCCTACTTGGAACAGGAGGCCCGCGAGACCTTCACCGCCGGTCTCGCGGTCCTCCTGGACGGCGTCGAGGCCGCGATCCGTCAGGAGACGGGGACGATGTAGGAGTAGACGTCCTCGATCACGTGGCGTTCGTTGTAGTACTCGATGGTGTCGCCGACGAACACCCGGTCGTACTTCTTCAGCAGCGCCGCCAGCTTGGTGGCGACGCCGGGGCTGCCGGCGGGCGACTTGAGCTCGAAGGTGAACGCCACACGGCCCTTGGCGAGCTTGAGGACCTCCTCCACGGTGGGCGACTTGACCCGTGGCTTACACTGGGTGGAGCGAAGGGGAGTAGTCCCGCAATACCGGTTGGTCGACATACTGGACTTCCTTGGAAGTCCCGGTCGCCGGGCTCCGTGAGGGGTGGACGAGACCTTCGGCTCCGGCATGATCCCGCCCGCACGTCCGTGCGGGTCTCTCCGTCGTGCCGGGCCGAACGGCTTCTCCGCCTCGCCCCGCTGGGCGCAGCCCGGGCCGTGCGGCCCGGCCCCGCAGAAAGCGCTCAGCATGACCTTCGATCCCCTGGCGATGCTCACCGCCTTCGGGCTGATCTTCCTGGCCGAGCTTCCGGACAAGACGATGTTCGCGTCCCTGGCCATGGGCACCCGTATGCGCCCCCTGTACGTCTGGTTCGGCACCTCGACCGCCTTCCTCGCCCATGTGGTCCTCGCCGTCGGCGCGGGCGGGCTCCTCGGCCTCCTGCCGGATCTCGCGGTCAAGCTGGTCTCCGCCGCCCTGTTCGCGTTCGGCGCCTTCGTCCTGCTGCGCGGCGGTGGCGACGACGACGAGGGGGACGAGGGCGGCGCGATCGTCGCCGGCTTCTGGCCGGTCTACACCACCGCCTTCATGGCCGTGTTCATCAGCGAGTGGGGCGACCTCACCCAGATCACGACCGCCAACCTCGCGGCCTCCAACGGGATCCTCGCCACCGCGATCGGCTCGCTCGCCGCCCTGATGACGGTCTCCGCCCTCGCCCTGCTGGCCGGGCGCTTCATCGCCAAGCGCGTCCCCCTGAAGATCGTCCAGCGTTTCGGCGGTCTGTGCATGGCGGCGCTGGCCCTCTGGACCCTCATCGAGGCTTTCCGGGGCTGATCCACCCGCCGCCGAAGTGTGACGCGCCTCACGGTAAGGGCTGGAATTGAGTCAAGCAGACTCACGTTTTCTCAGTCGAGACCTGCAAGACGGGGTCGAGGGACAAGGAGAGAAGATCATGAGTGCTGTTTCGCTGTGGCGCTGGGACCCGTTCGCCGAGTTCGACGGTCTGGTCCGGCAGGCCTTCCCCGCCCGCAGGACCGAGCCGCGCGAGCAGGGCTTCGTGCCCGCGGCCGAGGTGGCCCGCCAGGAGGACGACGCCGTGGTCAGCGTGGAGCTGCCCGGTCTCGACGTCGAGAAGGACGTCGCCGTCGAGGTCAGGTCGGGCCGCCTGGTGGTGCGCGGTGAGCGCCGCGACGAGCGCGCCGGCGAGCGCGGCCGTCGCGAGCTGCGCTACGGGGCGTTCCGCCGCGAGTTCGTCCTGCCCGACCACATCACCCCCGACGCGGTGACCGCCGCCTACGACGCGGGTGTCCTGCACGTCCGTGTCGCGGGTGCCTTCGCCGACGCCGAACCCCACCGCATCGCCATCACCCGCGGCGGCGACGCCGCCCCCGAGGGAGAGCCGGCCGCCTGATCCACCGCCCGCGATCCCGCTCCCACGGCCCGGCCCCTTCGGGGGCCGGGCCTTTCGCATGTTTACTACGTAAAGGCGGGGGCTCGGAGTCAGCCGAGGTAGTGGCAGACGTAGCGGAAGGACGCGACGGAGACATCGGCCTGGGGAGAGAGGACCTGGAGTTTCACACTGCCGTTGAAGGGGTCGCCGGGTCCGGCCTTCCAGGTGAGGGGAGCGACGGGGCGGCTCTGGGGGCCGGTGCCGGGGAAGTCGAGGGTGTCGGTGGAGGTCGCGGTGCCGTTGCTGCGGACCCAGCGGTAGGTGACGCTGGTCGGGCCGCGGGAGACCGAGATGGAGCCGGAGAAGGTGAAGGTGTAGCCCTCCTCGCAGTAGGTGCCCCCGGGGGACTGGGCAGGGGAGGCCGAGGCCGCCGATGAGATGGTGAGCGGGGGAGGCGGTGGCTTCACGGCGATGTAGACGGTCACCACGGTGCCGGGGTCGACGGCCGTACCGGCGGGCGGGTCGGTGCGGGTGACCTTGCCTTCGGGGACGTCTTCGTTCTCCTCGGTGACCTTCTTGGCCTTCAGGCCGGCTTCCTCCAGCTTCTGCGCCGCCTCCCCGTAGGAGAAGGACGCGACCTTCGGGATGACGATCTTCGTGGCGGGCTTGGGAGTGGAGGTGGTGGGGCCGGTCTTCGGCGGTGCCTTGGCGAGGTACAGGGTCACGGTGGCGCCGGCCTTGACCCGGGAACCGGGACCGGGGTCGGTCGTGATGACATGGCCTTCGGCGACGGTGGCGTCGACGCGCTGGACCGTCACCGGTTCGAGGTCGGCGTCGCGGATCATCCGGACCGCCTCGTCCTCGGGCAGGAGACCCACGTCGGGGACGGTGATGGGGACGCCCTCCCCGGCCTTCGCCACATAGACGGTCACCCGCGAGCCCACGTTCAGTTCCGTGCCGACGCCGGGCTCGGTGGAGATGACCGCTCCGGGGAGGATGGCCGACGCGCGGCGCTCGGTCGCGACCTCCCGGTCCACACGGCGGGGGTCGAGGCCCACGTCGCGGATCATCTTCTCGGCCCTGGTGTAGGGAAGGCCCTCGACGGGAGGGACGGCTGCCCGGTCCACCGGCTCCTGCTGCGCGATGACCAGGGCGACCGGGGTCTCCCGGCGGACGCTCGTGCCGGAGACCGGATCGGTGCGGATGACCGTCCCCTCCGGCTGGGTCGCGGACTGCTCGAACTTGACGTACGGCACGAGCCCCGCGCCACGGACGGTGCTCTCGGCGTCGGCGCGGGCGTCGCCCAGCACGTCGGGGACGGTGACCGTCTCCGCGGCGGGGGAGCCGGAAGGGGAGGCGCCTGAGGACGGGGACGGGCCGCCGGTGACGCCGGGGGAGGGCACCGGTGGTGCCGTGGTGGCGGGCCGGGCGTTGGCCGCCCGGTCGGCGGCGTCGTCGGACGAGGTGTTGACGAGGATGATGAGGGCGGCGACCAGGAGGGCGACCAGGCACCCCGCGACGATCTTCCCGGCGCCGGTGGACACCAGCCGCGACGGCCGGAGGCGGCGGACGGGGGCGCCGGAGGAGGCGCCGGGAGGAGGGGATCCCCCGGAGCCGCCGGGAGGGTCGATGAC
>JAFACJ010000723.1 GCA_023425615.1 Actinomycetes bacterium | reverse complement strand
CGTCGTCGTCGGGGTGAACATCGGCAAGACCAAGGCGGTGCCCGAGGCCGAGGCCGCCGCCGACTACGTGAAGTCGACGCGGCTGCTGGCCCCGCTGGCCGACTACCTCGTCGTCAACGTCAGCTCGCCGAACACCCCCGGCCTGCGCGACCTCCAGGCCGTCGAGCACCTCAGGCCGCTGCTGCGGGCCGTGCAGGACGCCAAGGGCGCCACCCCCCTGCTGGTCAAGATCGCCCCGGATCTGGCGGACGAGGACATCGACGCCGTCGCCGACCTGGCCCTGGAGCTGGGCCTGGACGGCGTCATCGCGACGAACACCACGATCGCGCGCGACGGGCTGCGCAGCGACCCCGCCCTCACCGCCGAGACCGGCGGCCTGTCCGGCGCCCCCGTCAAGCGCCGCTCGGTGGAGGTCCTCAAGCGGCTGAAGGCCAGGACCGGCGACCGGCTCACCCTGATCTCCGTCGGCGGCGTCGAGACCGCCGACGACGTGCGGGAGCGGCTCGCCGCGGGCGCCACCCTCGTCCAGGGCTACACCGGGATGATCTACGGCGGCCCCCTGTGGGCCTACCGGATCAACCGGGAGCTGCGCAGGGATCGGCGGGCCGCCGCCCCGCACCCGAGCCGCTAACCCGTCACCTCGAAGAAGCCGTCGGCCACCAGTTCCGGCAGCACCGCCCCGGCGTGCGCGCGCACCGCGTCCTCGTCGGTCTCGGTGAGCTGGGCGATCGCCCCCAGCAGCGGGTCGAGCGGGAGGGTGCCGTCGCAGACTCCGGCGAGCGCCGCCTCGGTGGTGCCGACGGCGGTGGCGCGGCGCAGGCCGCCGGTCTGCCGCAGGACGATCCGCTCGGGATCCTCGGCGCCCGGCCTGCCGATCTGCTCCTGGACCACCCCGTCGGCGAGGCGCAGCAGGGAGAACGGGCGGTCGGCGGCGGCGATGCCGTCGAGGACGCGCTCCACGTAGGCGCCCGCCGGCTGCTCCACCTGGTGCCGCAGCTCCTCGATCCGCACGGAGTCGCCGCCCTCGCGCAGCGTGATCCAGCCGAAGCCCACCCCTGTCACCCGGTGGTGTGCGAAGTAGTCGAGCCACCGCCCGTACCGCTCCCGGTACTCGGGGGTGCCCGCCTCGCAGGAGTCGCGCAGCCACAGCTCGGCGTACTCCGCCGGGTCCTGGACGTCGCGCTGGACGACCCAGGCGTCGCAGCCGGAGATCCAGGACGCCACCCGCTCCTCCCAGGGCTCGCCCTCCACCAGCAGCCAGTTGGCCAGCAGCTGGCACCAGCCGCCCTCGGTGAGCCGGCCCGGCGCCTGCTCGACCAGCCGGCGGCAGACCTCGTCGCCGGGCAGCCCCGACTCCCGGTAGGAGAAGCGCCCGTCCGGCGAGATCACGAAGGGCGGATTGGAGACGATCAGGTCATGGCGCTCGGGCACGGGTTCGAAGAGCGAGCCGAGCCGGAGTTCGGCGTCCACCTCCGAGAGGCCGAAGCTGAGCCGCGCCAGTTCCAGCGCGCGCGGGTTGGTGTCGGTCGCGGTGATCCGCCGCGCCCGGTCGGCGGCCAGCAGCGCCTGGACGCCGGAGCCCGTCCCCAGGTCCAGCAAGTTATCCACAGGCTTGTGGATAACCAGCCTCGCCAGGTTGTAGGAGGCACCGCCGACCCCCACCACGTGATCCGGCCGCACCGGCCCGTCCCCCGGCCGCACCTTCAGATCGGAGACCGCGTAGCGGACCGGCCCGTCGGACTCCAGCGGCTCGATGTGAAGGAGCGCGCGAAGCTCGTCCCCCGACCGCTCCGCCAGCCCGGCCGCCACCAGTTCGGCGGCCGGCAGCCCCGCCGCGGGAACCGGCACCTGGAGCCAGAAAAGCCTGGTCAGCAGGGACAGCGGCGAACCATCACGGGTGGCTCGCAAAGCGGGAACGATCTCATCACGGGCCAGTGCGCCGCCCGCCACTGGACCGAGCGCCTCGCGCACTCCGGCCACCGTGTAGCCGGCCTTCTCGAAGCGGGAACGAAGGGTCTTCAGCACCCGCACCATCCTGCCCGAACCCGCGCGCGAGACGCGCATCGCTACAGTGATCTCCGTGAGGTTCCCACCGATCCCCCCGCGCCTCCGCTCCCCAAGGCTGTGGATAACTCTGGCCGCCGGAGGTCTGGTGCTCGCCCTGGCACCCACCGCGTGGACGCACACGACGACGCTCGGACACCTGAAGGACATCGCGGACGCCGACCCGGCGGAGACCGCCCTGGTGCTCGGCGCGGGCCTGGAACCCAGCGGACGGCCGAGCCCGTTCCTGGCCGCGCGGCTCGACACCGCGATCGCGCTCTACGGGCAGCACAAGATCAAGGCGGTGCTGGTCAGCGGCGACAACGGCAGGACCGCCTACGACGAACCCACCGCCATGCGCGACTACCTGCGCGACCACGGCGTACCCGAGGAGAAGATCGTCCTCGACTACGCCGGATTCGACACCTGGGACTCCTGTGGGCGCGCCAAGAAGATCTTCGGCGCGCACAGCGCGATCGTGGTG
>JAFACJ010000694.1 GCA_023425615.1 Actinomycetes bacterium | reverse complement strand
GATCAGCGCGGTCAGCGTCGCCACGCAGACCACCAGCAGCGCGCCGGGGGCGGGCGAGCGCCACCAGGGCGGCAGGTTGGCCAGATAGGTGGCGACGGGGGCGGCGGCGCCGGCCAGCGCGCCGGCCCTGGTCCAGGTGAGGATGCGGCCGCGGTCACGGCGCTCGCCGCCGCGGCTCAGCGCGATCGCCGCGTACCCGTAGAGCAGGAGCTGGGCGGTGAACAGGATGACGAAGAAGGCGCCGCTGAGCCTGCGGACCGCCTGCGCCGCCAGATCCTGGTCGCCCAGCACGTCCGTCTTGTCGGCCGCGGTGTCCGTGGAGGCCGAGGCGCGCCAGGGCGAGCCGACGGCGGCCGCGGGGCGGTCCAGACTCAAGGCGTCCAGCACGGTCGCGGACAGGTCGGTCAGCGTGACGAGGCCGCCCCTGCGGGTGGCGGAGCTGGTCAGGTAGCCGGAGGCGAAGCCGCCGGAGCCGAGGGCGACGTGCAGGTGCGGGGTGGCGGTGGTGTCGGCGAGCCCGGCGACCAGCACGGTCGTCCCGGCGGGCAGGGCGGCCAGGACCGCGGCGACGTCGGCGTCGGCGTCGGCCGCGGCACGGGCGCGTGCCCGCTCGCTGACCGGGGCCTGGGCGCCGCTGGAGTCGACGCCGGCCTTGATGTAGGCGCGGAAGACGTCGTCCACGTCGACGACGGTGAGGGCGCAGGACGACCAGTCGTCGACGTCGCGCACCGAGGGGGAGTAGCGGTCGACCCGGCCGTGGGAGTCGGCGGCGCCGAAGGCTCCGCCGGGCCCGACGGCCCTGGTGCAGCCGCCCGCCCGGTGGACGGCGTCGCCGAGGAGGCCGACCTGTGCCTGGTAAGAGGTCCCCGCGTTGTCGGAGACGATCTCGGCCCAGCCGGGCACCTCGGCGCCCGTTCCGCCGATGCGGGGGGTGGGGGGCAAGGCGCAGCTCCCGTTGGCCAGCCTGGCGCGCTGCCCCGCCGAGAGGGTCAGCCAGCCGTCCACGGGACAGGTCCGGGTGGTGGTGGTCCGCACGGACAGGGCGGCGGCGGCCCCGTCGCGGGTCAGCCGCCACAGGGCGGGGGTGCGGTCGGCGGACAGATCGCTCCACTGCAGCCCCGGCACGCCGATGACGACGACACGCCCGGACGGTCCGCCCTGTTCGGCGTGCGCGGGCAGCGCCGCGAACGCCATGACCGCCGTGACCAGCACGGTGATCATTGCCCAGGCGGCACGCCACCTGCGGGCCATGACACCTCCCACTTGCTGCTCGCCAAGACGGTCGCCCCCCAGATTAGTGGTCGGATTACGCCAGGATGGACCTATGGTCGGACCTGGGAGACGTGTGTTCGCGGCGCTGGCCGGAACGGTGGTGGCAGCCGCCGCTCTGGCCTGGCCGGCTGTGATGTGGCTCACCAACGAGCCGGACCAGCGTCTGGTGGACCTCGACGTCTACCGCACCGCCGGGATCGCGCTGCTGCACGGCGAGTCGATCTACGCCTTCGTGACCGAGCCGCCGCAGCTGCTCCCCTTCACCTATCCCCCGTTCGCGGCGCTGCTGGCGATCCCGCTGGCCTGGCTGCCGTGGCCGGCCGCGCAGCTCGTCATGGTCCTGCTGATCTACGTGGCGCTGGCGGTGGCCGCCCGGTACGCCTTCCGCCCGTTGCTGGACCGGGCGGGCCGGTGGGCGCCGCTGGTCTTCGGGGTGCTGATCGCGCTGCTGATCTTCCCCATGCCGCTGCGCGACCAGGTGCGGTTCGGGCAGGTCGATCTCTTCCTCGTCGCCCTGTGCGTCGCGGACTGCGCGGCGCCCCGCACCCGCTGGCCGCGCGGTCTGCTGGTGGGCCTAGCCATGGCGATCAAGCTGACGCCCGGGGTCTTCCTGATCTACCTCCTGATCACCCGGCGGCGGGAGGCGGCGGTGAACGCCCTGTTCACCGCGGCGGGCGCGACACTCTTCACCTTCGCCCTGCTGCCGCGCGACTCGCTGGACTTCTGGTTCGGGGCGCTGCTGGAGGGCGACCGGGTCGGCTCCAACTACGTCACCTCCAACCAGGCGGTGCGGGGCTTCCTGCTGCGCATGTACTGGCCGGACCTGGTCACCGTGCTGGTGTGGCTGGCAGCCGCCGCGGTATTGGCGTGGGTGGGTTTCCGGTATGCGCGGAGGCTCTCCCTGGCCGGCGCGTCAGGGCTGCTGCCACCGGCCGACTCCCGGTCGGCGGAGATGGCGGGGATCGCGGTGACCGGCCTGGTGGCGGTGATCATCTCCCCGGTCTCCTGGATCCACCATCTGGCGTGGGTCGTCCTGGTCCTCGGGGCGCTGACGGGTGACGGCCGGAATCTCAGGCGGTGCTACGTGGCGGGAGGAGTGTGGCTTTTCTACACGCTGCACCTTCCCTGGTGGGGAACAAGGCATATCCCGGGCGGCAACCCGCTGTGGGAACAGGCCCTCGGTAGGATCCTGCAGAGCTCGTACGGGCTCGGCGCGGTGGCACTGTTGTTTCTTTTGGGAAGCTGGTTGATGAACGAAATGTGGCGGAAAATACCGGCAGATCGGCGGTATGAGGATCGTACCGACGCCACGATGGGTACGCTCACCTCGTGATGCTCATCACCGTGGCCGTCATCGGGGCGCTCGCCGGAGTGGCCGGGCTCTGCATGGCACTGGTCGCGCACCGGAGAATGGGCCAGGTCGTCGAGGAGTGCGCCGGCATCCTGCGCAAGCAGCTGCAGGTGGCCACCGGGGTCGACAAGCAGGCGTACCGCGACCTGGCGATCGTGCACTACGACGCGCTGGAGGAGATGTCGGGACGGCTGTCCTTCTCCCTCGCGCTGCTCAACTCCGTGGGCGACGGCGTCATCCTGACCTCGATCAACGGCCGTACCGAGACCAGGACGTACTCCAAGGTCGTGCGCGACGGGCGTGGCGTGACGATGCTCTCCCCAGAGGAGGAGCAGGCACTGCGCGCGGCACGGCTGGGCAAGGGGCCGATCGTGGAGCTGGACGACCCGCTCCCCGACTTCGGGCACCCGGTTCACAGCTGAGCAGCCTCTCCCCTCGGTTACCCTTCTGTTTCATGCCGGACCGTTATGCCTACCTGGGTCCCGAGGGGACGTTCACCGAAGCCGCCCTGCTGACGCTTCCCGGAGCGGAGGCCGCCGAGCGGCTGCCCTTCGCCACGGTCCCGGCAGCGCTCGACGCCCTGCGCACGGGTGCCGTCGACCGCGCGGTCGTCGCCCTGGAGAACTCCGTCGAGGGGTCGGTGCCCACCACCCTGGACGAACTGGCCACCGGGGAGCTGCTCCAGATCGTCGGCGAGATCCACCTGCCGGTGGAGTTCGCCCTGCTGGTGCGCCCCGGAACCGCGCTGGACGACATCAAGACCGTCGCCTCCCACCCGCACGCGCAGCCGCAGTGCCGGCGCTGGCTGGCCGCCCATGTGCCGGACGCCGAGTGGCGGGCCGCGACGTCCAACGCCGAGGCCGCCCAGCACGTCGCCGACGGGCTGTACGACGCGGCGCTGGCGGGGTCCTTCGCCGCCGCCAAGTACGGCCTGGAGGCGCTCGCCACCTCCATCCACGATGTCGAGGGCGCCGTCACGCGGTTCGTGGAGCTCTCCCGGCCCTGCCCTCCGCCCGCCCGCACGGGCCGCGACAAGACGACGGCCGTCGCCTACATCCGCGACGACCACGCCGGCGCCCTGCTGGAGATCCTCCAGGAGTTCTTCGTCCGGGGGATCAACCTGACCCTCATCCAGTCGCGGCCGACCGGTGAGGGCCTCGGCTCCTACCTGTTCTGGATGGACTTCGAGGGCCATGTCGCCGACTCCCGGGTGGGCGAGGCGCTGATGGGCCTGCGGAGGGTGTGCGCCGACGTCAGGTTCGTCGGCAGCTACACGGCCGCGGACGGGACGCGCCCGCAGGTCAGGAGGGGCACCGGCGACACGGACTTCGCCGAGGCCGCCGAGTGGCTGGCGCGGATCAGGGGCTGACGGCGGCCCGTTAAGTTACTCGAAGGTAGGCTGCGGGTCATGGGCCTGGAGTATGCAGTTCTCGACGGCGTCGCGACGGTGACGATCGACAACCCCGACAAGCGGAACGCGATGAGCGCGGCGATGTGGCGGACGCTTCCCGAGCTGCTGGCGGGCCTGGCCAAGGACCCCGGCGTGCGGGTGCTGGTGCTGACGGGCGCGGGCGGTGACTTCTGCGCCGGAGCCGACATCTCCGAGCTGGCCGACATCAACCGCAGCGGCGACGCCAACCTCTCCTCCCGCGCCGAGAACGCCCTCGCCGCCTTCCCCAAGCCGACGGTCGCCGCGATCCGCGGGTTCTGCGTGGGCGGGGGCTGCCAGCTCGCCGCCGCCTGCGACATACGGCTGGCCGAGCGCGGCGCCAGGTTCGCGATCACCCCGGCGAAGATCGGCATCGTCTACCCGCCGTCCGCGATCCGGCGGCTGGTCGGCCTGGTCGGCCCGGCCTCGGCCAAGTACCTGCTGTACACGGCCGACCTGGTGCCGGCCGAGCACGCGCTGCGCGTCGGCCTGGTGGACGAGGTCGTCGAGGACGTCGCCGCGCGGGCCGCGGAGTTCACCGCGACCCGGCTGTCGCGCTCCCAGTTCAGCCTTGAGGCGGTCAAGGACATCGTGGGCGGTATCGGCGACGGCTCGCTGACGGACGAGCGCCTCGACGTCTGGATGGAGGGGTCGGTGCACGGGGAGGACGCGGCCGAGGGCATCGCCGCCTTCCTGGAGCGGCGTCCCGCCCGGTTCTCCTGGGC
>JAFACJ010000646.1 GCA_023425615.1 Actinomycetes bacterium | reverse complement strand
GCCCCGCCTCCGCCGTTGCGAAGCGGCCTGTCGCTGCCGCTCTCCGGCGGGATCCACCTGGAAGGGCTCTCGCACAGCCGCTTCTTCCGGTGCACGGCCCGCGAGTGGTCGCTGGACGTCGCCGTCTGGACGACCGACCTGTTCGTCGACTCCCTGCGGGCCGCCGGTGTCACCGGGCCCGTCCTCATCGCGGTGTCCGCCTCGTCCCACGGGTGACGCCCGCGCGCCGCTCCGGTGGCCCGCGCAGCCCCGTCACGGGCGGTCCGCCCCGGCCAGATGGGCGGCAAGCTGCTCGAGCCGGGAGACCTCGGCGCAGTGCCCCTCCCAGACGTACACCCAGCCGTCGGAGCGTTCCACCGCGGCGACGGAGAGCCGGGAGGGCGGTTCGGTACGGCGGTCGACGTGCAGGACGGCGCCGCCCGCCGCCAGATTGACCAGATAGGAGGAACAGCCCAGTTCGCCCAGTTTCCGGCAGAGTTCCACCAGAAGAAGAAAGCGAGCTACTTCGGGGGGCATAGCGGGATTTTGGGGAGTTGTCATTTCTTTCCTGTTCTTTGCTGAAAGTCGGTTTTCCTGGGGCAGCACTCACCCGGGGATCGCCCGAAAGCCGGGCCGCGGCGTGCCCGCCTCGCTACGCTCCGAGTGTGGAGCCAGACCACCCCTCATGTAAAGCCGAAAAAGTGACGCGCATCAAAATTCATGGATGACGCCAGCTACATTTCATAGGGAAACTCAGCAAAATGCCCAGGCCCAGCCCGACCGTGCGGCGCCGCCGCCTCGCCTCCCTTATGCGGAATTTTCGCGAAGAAGCAAGAAAGAGCCGTGAAGAAGCCGCGAGACACGCCGGAATCGCGCCCATCACCATCTCGCGCATCGAGACCGCGAGGCACGGCCCCAAGGCCGCCGACATCCTGACCCTCGCCCGTTTCTACGGACTCGACGACGAGCGCGCCGAGGCGCTGGCGACGCTCGCCCGCGAGAGCCGCGTGAAGGGCTGGTGGCAGCGGTACGGCACGGCGATCCCCGACTGGTTCGAGGTCTACGTCGGCCTGGAGGAGGAGGTCTCCGAACTGCGCTCCTACCAGGTGAGCGTGATCCTCGGCCTGCTCCAGACCGAACGCTACATGCGCGCCCTCATCGCCGACGAGAGCGGCGTCTCCCCCGAGGAGGCGGACTGCCGCGTCGCCCTCCGGCTCGAACGCCAGGACCGCCTCACCCGCCATGACGGGCTCAGGCTGTGGCTGGTCCTCGACGAGTCGTCGCTCCGCCGGATCGTCGGCGGCCCGGAGGTGATGCGCGAGCAGTTCGAGCACCTGCTCGCCATGACGTCCCTGCCCCAGGTGATGGTGCAGGTGCTGCCCTTCGCCGCCGGAGCGCACCCCGGCATGGACGGCGCCTTCGACATCCTGACGTTTCCCGATCCCGCGGACGCCGAGGTCGTCTACCTCCAGTACCGGATGGGCAGCGTCTACCTGGAGGAGAGCCGCTTCATCCGCGAGTACGCCGGGCTCTTCGACCGGTTGCGGGCCAAGGCCCTCGATCCCGACGACTCACGCGCGCTGATAGAGCAGATCGCCGGCACGCTGCGCTGAGGCGTCGCGGCTCACCGGTTCTGCCGCCGGCTCACCGTTTCTGCCGCCACAGCCGTGCCGTCTTGTCGTCGCCGCAGCTGGCCAGGAGCCTGCCGTCGGGGCTGAAGGCGACGGCCTCGACCCAGTGGGTGTGGCCGGTCAGCGGAGAGCCGACGGGAGTCCCGGACGGCGCGGACCACAGCCGCACCGTCTTGTCCCAGCTGCCGCTGGCCAGCGTTCCCCCGTCGGGGCTGAAGGCGACCGAGTAGACCTCGTTGGTGTGGCCGTCGAGGGGCTTGCCGAGGGGAACACGGGCCGCGGTGTCCCACAGCCGTACCTTCCCGTCCGCGCCGCCCGTCGCGAGGGTGACGCCGTCGGGGTGGAAGTCCACCGACCAGACGCCGCCGTCATGGCCGTCGAGGGGGTCATCGAGAGGGGCGCGCGTCGCGGTGTCCCACAGCCGCAGCTTCCCGTCCGCGCCGCCCGTCGCCAGGACCGTGCCGCCGCCGAACGCCACCGACTGCACCCAGCGGGTGTGGCCGGTCAGCGGCTCGCCGAGGCTCCGGCGCGCGGCCACGTCCCACAGCCGTACCTTCTTGTCCCAGCCGCCGGTCGCCAGGACCTTCCCGTCGTGGCTGAAGGCGACCGAGGAGACACGGTCGCCGTGCCCGGTCAGCGGCGCGCCGAGCGGGGTCCCCGTGGCCACGTCCCACAACCGGACCGACTCGTCCCAGCTTCCGGTCGCCAGGACCTTGCCGTCGGGGCTGAAGGCCACGGAGGAGACATGGCCGCCATGGCCCGTCAGCGGCGCTCCGTGCGGGGTTCCCGCGGCCACGTCCCACAGCCGTACCGTCTTGTCCTTGCCTCCCGTGGCGAGGAACGCGCTGTCGGGGCTGAAGGCGAGCGTCCAGACGTAGCCGGTGTGGCCGGTCAGCGGCCCCCCGTACGGCACGGGCGTTCCCTCCCAGCGGGGGAATGCGGGGGGTTCGGGGTCGGTGTCCCCGCCGCCTGTGAGGCGGCTGACGGCGACCGCGGCGGCCCCGCCTCCCGCGACGCCGAGGAGGACCAGGAACCCGCGGCGGGTGAAGGCCCCGGCCCTCCGCGGAGCCGGAGCCGGGGCCGGGACAGGGGCCGGGTCGGGCTCGGGCGGCGGCACGGGCAGCGTGGGCGATGACAGGGTGGGCGGTGACAGCGTGGGGG
>JAFACJ010000625.1 GCA_023425615.1 Actinomycetes bacterium | reverse complement strand
CGGCACGCCTGCGCACGGTGGCGGTGGCGGGTGCCGAGGCGGCGGCGGCCCTGGCGCGCGGCTTGACCGACGCCCGCCCCTTGGCGGCTGCGGACCTCGCTCCGGCCGCCGTGCTCTTGGTACTTCTGGCGCCTGCCGTGCTCTTGGTACTTCTGGCGCCGGCCGCGCTCTTGGTACCGGTGCTCCTCGTGCTCCTGGTGGTGCTCTTGGTGCTCCTGGTGCCCTTGGCGCCGCCGGTGCTCCTGCTCCTGGTGGTAGTGCTACTGGTCGTCCTGGCCATCAGCCTCGCCCCCCGATACTCTTGGTCGGCCCCTACCCCGGGTGAGTACCCGACAATCGACCTATTTACGGACGTCCGTAAATAGGTCGAAGGTCAGGGGCGCCGGGCGCGGCCGGGCCGCACCCGGGGCGGCTCACCCGGCATCTTCGGATAGTTCGGCGGGTAGGGCATGTCCCCCAGGCCGCGTTCCCGCTCGTCGCGGTCCGCCAGTTCCAGCAGCGGCTCCAGGGAGCAGGCCGACTCATCGAGCCCGGCGTGCAGATCGCCGACCGCGTGGAAGCGGGCGGGCATCGTCCGGACGGTGAACGCGCCGGGATCGGCGTCGGCCAGCTCGTCCCAGGCCAGCGGCGCCGAGACCGGGGCGTGCGGCCGCGCCCTGACGCTGTAGGCCGAGGCGACCGTCCGGTCCCTGGCGTTCTGGTTGTAGTCGACGAAGACCCGCTCCCCGCGCTCCTCCTTCCACCAGTTCGTGCTGACCAGGCCGGGCATCCGGCGCTCCAGCTCCCGGCCGAACGCCAGCGCCGCCCGCCGCACCTGCGTGAACGTCCAGCGGGGCTCGATCCGCACGTAGACGTGCACGCCCCTGCCCCCCGACGTCTTGGGGAAGCCGGTCATGCCCAGCTCCTCCAGCAGCGGGCGGGCGCCCTCCAGCGCCACCTTCGCCGCGTCCGGGAAGTCGGTGCCGGGCTGGGGGTCGAGATCGATGCGCAGCTCGTCGGGATGGTCGACGTCAAAGGCGCGCACCGGCCAGGGGTGGAAGGTGACGGTCCCCAGGTTGGCGGCCCAGGCGAGCACCGCGGGCTCGGTCGGGCACACCTCCTCGGCCTCGCGCCCGGAGGGGAACTCGATCCGCGCGGACCGCACGTAAGGGGGAGCGCCGCGGGGTATGCGCTTCTGGAAGAAGGCGTCGCCGCCGGAGGGGTCGGCGCGGGTGGAGAGCACCGCGCCCTCCACCACCCCGCCGGGCCACCGCTCCAGCGTGGTGGGCCGGTCCCGCAGCGCGCGCAGGAGGCCGTCCTGCACCTCCAGGTAGTAGGCGACGAGATCGAGCTTCGTCAGCCCGGCCCGGGGGAAGTAGACCTTCCCCGGGTTGCTGATCCGGACGGTGCGCCCGCCGACCGCGAGCTCCACAGAGGAAGGGGTCATACCCCCAGGACTACCCCTGGGGCTGCGGACCACCCCGGAGGCGAAGTACCTTGTGAGACATGGAGAAGATCCGGAAGACCGAGGACGAATGGCGGGCGATCCTCAAGCCCGAGGAGTTCCGGGTACTGCGGCAGGCCGGGACGGAGCGCCCGTTCACCGGGGAGTACACCGACACCAAGACCCAGGGCGTGTACCACTGCCGGGCGTGCGGCGCGGAGCTGTTCCGCTCGGACACCAAGTTCGACTCCCACTGCGGCTGGCCCTCCTTCTACGAGCCGACCGAGTCCGACGCGGTGATCCTGCGGGAGGACCTCTCCCTGGGGATGCGGCGGGTCGAGGTGATCTGCGCGCGCTGTGAGTCCCATCTCGGCCACGTGTTCCACGGTGAGGGATACGCCACACCGACGGACGACAGATACTGCATCAACAGCGTCTCCCTGCGGCTGGAGGAGATCTGACAGAGAGCCTCACCGGGCTCTACTTCTGATGTATCGCTTATTCCGCTGAAAACCCGGGCATAGCGGCTCCGGGAGGGCGGTGTGAGCACGGTGAGCGCCAAGATGGAGAGCGTCGGGCCCGTCTCGAACGGACCCGGCTGGGGCAGGCGGCTGGCACGGGTCGTCATCGTGCTGGGGGCGCTGGCGGCACTGACCGTCTTCGGCTACTGGGCCTGCGTCTTCACCCTCACCCCCGTCCCCGATCCACGGGGCTGGGCCGTGGGCAACACCGAGCCCGGCCGCACCCTGCGGTTCTACCTCGACCGGCCCAGCGTCAAGGAGGCCGCCATCGCCATCGGCGGCAACCTCCTGCTGCTGGCGCCGCTCGGCGTGCTGCCGCCCCTGGTGTCACGGCGGATGCGCGGCCCGCTGCGGCTGACGCTTCTAGCGGCGCTGGTTTCCCTGTGCATCGAGACCGTCCAGGGTCTGGCCGTCAGCGGGCGCACCTTCGACGTCGACGACATCATCCTCAACGCGGCGGGCGCGCTGCTGGCCTATCTGTTCCTCGGCCGCCGCGCCGCCCGCCTCGTCCACGGGCCCAAACGTTCATGGCTGCGCCGGCTGTTCTCCGGCGGGAGGTCCCCGAAGGGCGCCTAGGGGAGCGCCTCGACGAGCTCGGCGACCGACTTGCGGCGGCCGGTGTAGAAGGGGATCTCCTCGCGCACGTGGAGACGCGCCTCCGAGGCCCGCAGGTGGCGCATGAGGTCGACGATGCGGTGCAGTTCGTCGGCCTCGAACGCCAGGATCCACTCGTAGTCGCCCAGCGCGAAGCTGGAGACGGTGTTGGCCCGCACGTCCGGGTAGCCGCGCCCCATCTGGCCGTGCTCGGCGAGCATCTTGCGGCGCTCGGCGTCCGGCAGCAGGTACCACTCGTAGGAGCGGACGAACGGGTAGACGCAGATGTAGCCGCGGGCCTCCTCGTCGGCGAGGAACGCCGGGATGTGGCTCTTGTTGAACTCGGCGGGCCGGTGCAGCGCCATGTTCGACCACACGGGCGTGGAGACGCGGCCCAGCTCGGTGCGCCGGAACCGGCTGTAGATCTCCTGGAGCTCATCGCTGCTGGAGGCGTGCCACCAGAACATGTAGTCCGCGTCGGCGCGCAGCCCCGCCACGTCGTACAGGCCGCGCGTGGTGACGTCCTTGGCCGCGTACCCGTCGATCAGGTCCTGGACCTCGGCGGCCACCGCCGTGCGGTCCTCGGGCAGCCGGTCCGCCTTGAACACCGACCACAGGGTGTACCTGATCACCTGGTTGAGATCACGGGCCTTCGGCTTGTCAGTCACGTTCTTCTTCTCTCAGCTCATCGGCGATGCGGTCGGCCGCCGCCCGCGCGGTCGCGATGCAGGCGGGGATGCCTACTCCATCGTAGGCCGCCCCGCACAGGGCCAGCCCTCGGTGCCCCGCCACCGCCGCGCGGATCCGCGCGACACGGTCCAGATGCCCGACGTCGTACTGCGGCAGCGCCCCGCCCCAGCGGGTCACCCGGCTGTCGGCGGGCAGCTCGCCCACCGCGCAGGTGGTGGCCAGCTCGGCCATCACCGCCGCCTTGAGCTCGGCGTCCGACCGCTGAAGGGTGCGCTCCTGGCCGTACCTGCCGATGGACGCGCGCAGCAGGACCATGCCCGGGTCGTGCCCGCGCCTGCCCGGCCACTTCAGCGAGCTGAAGGTGACCGCCTTGACGTCGCGGCCCTCCACGTACGGGACGAGGTAGCCGGTGCCCTCGGGGAGCTCGGGGAAGGCGGTGGCGTGGTAGGCGAGGCTGATGATCGCCATGCTGGCGTACTCGATGCCGGCCAGCTCCGCGGCGGCGGCCGGGGCGACGTCCGCCAGCAGCCTGCTCGCCGGGGTGGCGGGCACCGCCAGGACCACCGCGTCCGCCTCCAGCGCCTCGGGCGCCGCTTTGGAGCCGAGCACCAGCCGCCAGCCGCCGGGCGTGCGGTGCAGCTCGCGCGCCATCGCCTCGGTGCGGATCTCCACGCCCTCCTTGGCCAGCATCCCGGCCAGCGCGACGGGCAGCGCCCCCATGCCGTCGCGCAGCGTGGCGAAGATCGGGCCCGTCTTGGCGGCGGACGCCTCCTTGATCGACCGGGCCGCCAGGATCAGCGAGCGCTGGGTGTGCGCGGCGTGCGCGAACTGCGGCAGCGTCGCCTCGAAGGACAGATGCTCCACCCGGCCCGCGTAGACGCCGCCCAGCAGCGGCTCCACCAGGCGCTCCAGCACCTCGCGGCCCAGTCTGTCGCCCACGTAGTCGGCGACCGAGACATCGTGCCCGCGCGGGGTCTCCCGCTTGGCGAGATCCAGGGCGGCGCGGGCCACGCCCGCCTGGGAGACCACCCCTGACTGGGCGAGCGCCACCAGGTCGGAGGGCACGCCCATGATCTGCCCGGCGGGCAGCCGGCGCAGCCCGCCGTGGCTGTAGACGGACGAACCCGAGGTGCCCGGATGGATCAGCTCGCCGGCCAGGCCCAGCTCCTCGATGAGGGCGACGCCCTCGGGCCGCCGGGTGACCACCGACTCGGCGCCCTCATCGAGACGCTGGCCGGCCAGCTCGCCGGTGCGCAGCTTCCCGCCGAGCACCGTCCCGCCCTCCAGCACCGTGACCCGCGCTCCGGCACCGCTCAGGTACCACGCCGCGGCCAGCCCGGAGATCCCGCCGCCCACGACCACCACATGCTTGGCATTCACCTCTCCACCTTGGCAGAACCACGCGGCACGCCCGGCCATCTCGCAGTGTGAGATGGGCGTCACCGCGATCGTGACCTTTTCGCTATCTCCGCCGGTGCAACGGGAGGATCCGCCGGCTCCGTCCCAGGAGCATGCGAAAAGCCCTCCGTGCCGTGACCGTCCTCCCCGCCGCGTTCGTCGCGCTCGCCCTGCTGGGAGGCTGTTCCAGCACCTCCACCACGCAGAGCGCCACCGACAGCTCCGCCGCCAGGCCCGTCCCCGCCATGGCCGACAAGGCGGCGGGCGGACCGCAGACGGCGAACGAGGCGCGCGCGAGCCAGGCGCCCGGCGCGAACGGGGCCGAGCCCGCCCAGCGCGCCATCGCCTACACGGCGAACCTGCGGATCCGGGTGGCGGACGCGAAGAAGGTCGAGCCCGCCGCCGCCAAGGCCAAGGAGATGGTCACCGCGGCGAACGGCTACGTGGCGCGGGAGAACACCTACGGCGATCCCCCGACCACCGTCCTCGAACTCCAGGTCCCGGCGGACCGCTACACCCAGATCCTCGGCTCCCTGACCAAGGACCTGGGCGAGAAGACCTCCCTCGAGCAGTCGGCCGAGGACGTCACCGAGGAGGTCGCCGACGTCGACAGCCGGGTGGAGTCGGCGGAGGCGGCGCTGAAGCGGCTGCGGACCCTGCTGTCCCGCGCCCAGACCGTCGGCGAGGTGCTCCAGGTCAGCGAGGAGCTCGACCAGCGCCAGTCCGACCTCGACGCGCTGAAGGCGCGCCAGAAGAGCCTGTCCAAGCGGGTGAAGGAGGCGTCGATCAGCCTGACCGTCTCCACGAAGGACGACGAGCCCGCCGAGGAGCGCTCGGGCTTCCTCGGCGGGCTCGCGGCGGGCTGGGACGACTTCACCGGCTTCGTGTCGGGGGTGCTGACCGGGGCCGGCTGGCTGCTGCCCTTCTCCCCCGTGCTGATCGCCCTGTTCTTCCTGCTGCGCCACCTGCGGAAGCGGCGCGTCAGGCGGCGTCAGGCGGCGTAGGGGCGCTTCTCCTTGGCCTCCCGCAGCGCCCGCGCCCACCAGTCGAGCTGGTTCAGCAGGGTCTTGGCCGCGGCGTCCGCGGCCTCGGTGGCGGCCAGGCCCCCCTCCTCGGTGAGGTTCTCCCAGTAGTTGGCGATGACCACCTGGTCCCTGACGGTCACCGCGTGCAGCTCCGCGAAGACGCCGCGCAGATGCTCCACGGCCCGCGTACCGCCCGCGACGCCGCCGTAGGAGACGAAGCCGACGGGCTTGGCCTGCCACTGGGTGAAGTGCCAGTCGATCACGTTCTTGATCGAGGCGGGGTAGCTGTGGTTGTACTCGGGGACCACCACCACGAAGGCGTCGGCCCGCTCCAGCCGCGGCGTGAGGTCGGCCAGGACGGCGACCGTCGCGGCGTCGGGCCCGCTCCCCTCCTTGGCGGGCAGGGCCAGGGGAAGCTCGATCTCGGCGAGGTCGATGACGTCCGTGTCGAAGTCGCCCTCGATCCGGGAGGTGAACC
>JAFACJ010000627.1 GCA_023425615.1 Actinomycetes bacterium | reverse complement strand
ACCTCCACCGCCGCCTCGTAGCCACCGCGGGCCGTGGCGCGGGCGACTGAGAGTGCCTTTGTATCAGGGCGGGTCGAGCAATTCACAAAAAAGTCAGAATTGCTATAGGTGGACATTCCCATACCCGCATCGCCATTCCTACCAGTAGGTATGCGAGCCGCCGATCCGCTGGTAGCGCACCCCAAAAAGGATCTATATGTCCCTATATCACCGTGTACGCATATCGAGTTCACGGGCGTGGCCGATGGCACTCCACTCACACGATCCCCGACCGGCGAGAATTCATGAGAGACCAAACAGAAAGAGCACCGCCCCACGGTCCTCGACCATGGAGGAGGGGTCCGTGCGGGCGGGCGGCGGTCAGGCGCCGAGGTCGGAGACCGCCGTGTCCAGCGCGCGTGCCATCCGCTGGAGGGCGGCCGGGGAGCGGTCCCCGGCGGGGAGGGTGCGCAGGACCTCCTCGCGTTCGACGACGAGCAGGCCGCCCGCCTCCGCGGCGGAGGCGACGACCTCGATCCGGCCGCCGACGGCGACCAGGGCCGCGTCCGGGGCGTCGCTCTCCAGCAGCAGCGCGAGGTGTTCGGCGGTGACCGTGCCGGGCTCCTCGGAGCGCGCCGCGCGGCGGCGCGCCGCGGCGTCGAGGCGGGTACGGCGGGTCACCCGCAGCCAGGCGAGGATCCAGGCGGTCTCCGCGGCGGCGTCCAGGAGGTAGGTCCAGCGGATGCGGCCGGTCGGCACGTACATCAGGTCGATGGCCAGCAGGCTCACCGCGGTGCCCAGGCCCGTCCGGCGGGCGTGGGCGTGGCCGCCCGGCTCGCGCGCGGCGAGGAGCTGCGAGCAGCCCGCCGCGACCAGCAGCGCGCCGACGGTCTGCTGGAGCCACTCGTCGTCCTTGGTGCCGAACAGCCCCTCGAAACTGCGCCGGTGCAGCAGCGGCCAGGCGCCGCCCGCGAGGTTGAAGACCCCCTGGGCCCTGGCCAGCCCCGCAAGGGTCACCGTCTTCTTCCGAGAGTGAGATGTCACGGTCTTCCTCCTCCCCCCGCCACGACCTGGCAACTCTCTAGATAGCGCCATAAATCACCCGGCCAGCGGCAAGGGTCGTCCCACCCCGTCGCGCGAGTGTCACACCCTCCCCCTATCGTCACGGGCATGAAGGACGCTCCAGGAAAGATCATTCTGATGATGTCGGTGTCGCTCGACGGCTTCTTCGAAGGGCCGGAGCACGACATCGGCTGGCACCGCGTCGATGAGGAGGTGCACCGGCACTTCAACGAGGAACTCGCCGCGATGGGCGCCTTCCTCGACGGCCGCGTCACCTACGAGCTCATGGCCGACTTCTGGCCGACCGCCGACGCCGACCCGGAGAGCCCGCCCGTCATGGCCGAGTTCGCGGCCATCTGGCGTGACACGCCGAAGTACGTCTTCTCCCGGACCCTGGAGAAGGCGGACTGGAACACCACCGTCCTGCGCGAGTTCTCCGTCCCCGAGGTCATGCGGCTCAAGGCCGAGGCCGGCGGAGACATCGCCCTGGGCGGTGTCAGCCTGGCCACCGCCTTCATGCGCGAAAGACTGATCGACGAGTACCGCCTCTATGTCAACCCCGTCGTCCTGGGCGCGGGACGCCCCCTGTTCCCCCCGGACATCGCGCTCGACCTCCAGCTCGCCGAGACCCGCGCCTTCGGCAACGGCGTCGTCCTCCTGCGCTACCTCGACCCCGCGGCGGCCGAGGCGGTGCCCTCCTCCTGACCACCCGTCCTCCTGACGAGGTTTTTACCCAAGGGAGGCGCGCGGCGTACCCGCGGGGGAGCCCGGACGACGCACCGTGGAAGTCAGGCCCCCGAACACGTCGCGTCCAGGAGAGAAGTCCAGGCGAAAGGGAGTGTCCGATGCAGGCCACCGTCGGAGACCGGATCAGCATTCTGCGGCATGACGAGCACGGCGTCTTCCGGGACGGGGTGATCATCGAGGTGCCGGGCGGGGCGGGCCAGCCCCCGTACTACGTCCGCTGGTCGGACGACGGCCATGTCTCCCTGTTCTTCCCCGGCCCCGACGCCAGGGTGACGCACTACGAGGAGGGCACCTCCCCGACGTCCAGGTGAACGCCGTCCGCCTCCTCGACGGGGTGGGTGACGTTCTTCATGAACGCCCACAGGGTGTCGGTCAGCGCCTCGGGGTCGGGACGCGGGGTGCGGTTGAGCGCCGTCCCCAGCGCGGAGCGCAGCCCGCCCATGAGGCAGGCGGCGAGCAGTTCCAGGTCCCCCTCGGGCGCCCCCTCACCGCGGCTGCGCGCCCCGGCGAGGTTGCGTGCCGCGCGGTCGATGACCAGCCGCATGTACCGTGACTCGACCTCGGTCGCCTGGACGTCGCGGCTCCGCTGCCCCAGGATCGCGGGGGCGAGCGGATCGCCGTACAGGTGCCGCACCAGCGCGCCCATCCGCGCCCGCTCCCGCGCCGCCCACGTCCCGCCCGGGAACCCGCGGAACACCGCGGCGTCCACCCGGTAGTAGAACCGCGCCAGCAGCGCGCTGACCAGCCCGCTCTGCGTCTGGAAGTAGCGGTAGGGCAGCCCCACGCTCACCCCGGCCCGCCGCGCGACCGCGGCCACCTCGACCTCCCCGGTCGTGATCAGTTCCTCGGCCGCCGCGTCCAGCAACCGCCGCCGTGTCCGCGCACCCCGCTCCGACAGAGCCACCATGCCACGAGCCTAAGTTGAGTCCGACTCAGCCCACAACCCCCGGCCGGCCGGGGACCGTACCGTGCCCCGGTCGGCATGGCCGGAGGGGATGTCGGCCATCATCAAGACATGACGACCACATCGACGGCTCCCCCGCCGTCATGACGGGCGACGCGTGCTTTCCCGGACGGAGCGCGGGATCGCCGGCCGGACGGGCGCGGCCGGCGAGGGGCGAAGGCCGTGCCACGGCGGCGGACGCCATGCTCCGCTTCCCCAAGGTCTGCACCCGGCTGCTGACGGTCGCGGCGGCACGCGCCCTGTTCGGCGACGACCACGTCCACTGCCTGCTGGTCGTCGAGGACGGGCGGCTCCTCGCCGTCGTCGAACGGCACGACCTGGAGGGCGCCGACCCCCGGCTGCCGGCGTGGCCGACCGGCCGGCTGTCCGGGCGTGTCGTGCGGCCCGGCGCCGATCTGGAGACCACCCGCCAGGCGATGCTGGCCGAGCCGCGGCGGCGGCTGGCCGTCGTCGGCGACGGTGGCGAACTGCTCGGGCTCCTGTGCCTGAAACGGACGGGGTCGGGTTTCTGCTCCGACGCCGACGTCCGGGCCCGTGCCGCCGAGCGCGGCCGCGTGTAGCGCGCGGCGTCCGGGTCAGCCGGGTTCGCCGTGCATCTTGCGGCGTGCCACGACGATGATGTCGATGACCGCGGTCAGGGCGATGAAGGCGAAGAAGACGGTGAACCCCCAGGGCAGGCCGAGGACCGCGACCAGCGCCAGGCCGGCGAGGGAGGCGACCAGGCCCACGGCCGCCAGGACCAGGCGGAGGGTCAGGGCGCTGCGGGCCGGCGGCAGGTTGCCGCCCGCCGTGCCGGGATCCAGGTCGGTGCCTGACAGACGTCTCCAGGGCATCGCGAGTCCCCGTTCGGATCGGCGTGCCGTCCGCGCCCCGGTCAGGCCGCGGGCTTGAGGATGACCTTGGTCCAGCCCTCGTCGCGCTCGTCGAAGTGGCGGTAGGCCTCGGGCGCGTCGCGGAGCGGGAGCTCGTGGCTGACCAGGAAGGACGGGTGCGCCTTGTCGGCGGCGATGAGGTCGCGCAACTGGCGGTTGTAGGCCTTGACGTCTGCCTGCCCGCTGCCCATGCCGAGGCCCTTGGCGAAGAACAGGCCCATGTCGAAGGCGAGCTGGCCGCGGCGGCCCAGGGCGTCGGGGCTGTTCGGGTCCTGGGGGACGAACACCCCGACCACGCCGATCCTGCCGGTGGCGCGGACGCTGTGGATGAGGTTGTTCATCGTCATCTCGGGGTGCTCCCTGCCCGAGGGGTCGTGCGCCTGCCAGCCGACGCACTCGCAGCCCTTGTCGGCGCCCTCTCCGCCGGTCTGGTCGAGGATCTGCTCGACGATGTCCCCTCGGGTGTCGTCCAGGGGGATCGCGCCGAACTTGCCGGCGAGCGCGAGGCGGTCGGGGTGCCGGTCGACGAGCATGACCTTGCTCGCGCCGCGCAGCGCAGCCGAGTAGGCGGCCATCACGCCGACGGGGCCCGCGCCGAACACCACGACGGAGTCTCCGGGGGCGACTCCGGCGAGTTCGGTGGCGTGGTAGCCGGTCGGCCAGATGTCGGAGAGCATCGCGTAGTCGTTCTCCTTCTCCACGCTGTCGGGAGGCAGGCGCAGGCAGTTGAAGTCGGCGAACGGAACGCGCAGGAACTCGGCCTGCCCGCCCTGGTAGGGCCCCATCTCGGCGTACCCGTAGGCGCCGCCCGCGCTGCCGGGGTTGACGGTCAGGCAGTACCCGGTGAAGCCGCGCTCGCAGTTCTTGCAGAAGCCGCAGGCGACGTTGAACGGCAGTGACACGCGGTCGCCCTCTTTGACGCGGACGACGGCGTCGCCGGTCTCGACGACCTCGCCGAGGTTCTCGTGGCCGAGGATCTTGCCTTCCTCGACGCTGGTCCGCCCCTCGTACATGTGCAGGTCGGAGCCGCAGATGTTGGTGCTGGTGATCTTGACCACCGCATCGGTGGGCTTCTCGATGACGGGGTCGGGGACGTCCTCGACTCGCACGGTGCGGGGTCCGCGGTAGACCACTGCCTTCATGTCCCCTCCTGGATTCGGGGTGGCGTCCTGACTTTTTCCAGGCAACCAGAACCCGGGAAAAGGCCAGGGCAAGAAAGTCCCTGAAACCCCCAGAAAGCGCCCACTGTCACCGTGCACGTGTTTCGTCACCGCGAGCCTGGGCAGAGGCCCGGACATGGCCGGGAACGCGTTCTCTCTCCGTGCGGTCTTCTTGAACCGCACGCTCAAGCCCTCACCTCGGCCCTCCGGCATCCAGGCCCCGGCCGAGGCGCTGGCCGCCCGCCCCGTCCCCGCACCGGCCGGATGAGGGAGCCGCCGTGACGGTAGGGGTGGAGGAGGAGTTCCTGCTGGTGGACGCCGGGTCCGGCGGCACCGTCGCGCGTGCCGCGGCGGTGCTGGACCGCGCCCGCCGGGCGGACGCGACGTCCGCCCCCGCCTTCCACCGTGAGCTGCTGTCCACCCAGGTCGAGGCGGCGACGGGTGTCTGCGACGGCCTGCCGGAACTGCGCCGCCAGCTCGCCGACGGGCGCCGCGCGCTGGCCGGCGCCGCGCGGGCCGAGGGTCTGCGCCTCGTCGCCTCCGGCACCGCCGTGCTGCCCTTCACCGACCCGCCCGCCGCCGAAGGCGAGCGCTTCTCCCGGATCACCGCCGCGTACGCGAAGGCGGTCAGCGGCTACCAGTGCTGCGGCTGCCATGTGCACGTCGGCGTCCCCGACAGGGAGACCGCCGTCGCGGTCGTCAACCATCTGGGCCCGTGGCTGCCGACGCTGCTGGCCCTGTCCGTCAACTCCCCCTACCACCGGGGCGAGGACACCGGTTACGCGAGCTGGCGGATGATGGAGCAGTCACGCCTGCCCGGCTCCGGCATAGCGCCGTATTTCCCTTCCGCCGCCGAGCACGACCGGCGCGTGGCGCGGCTGGTGGAATGCGGCGCGCTCGCCGACGAGCGCATGACATTCTGGCTGGCGCGGCCCTCCCCCTCCTACCCGACGGTCGAGGTGCGGGTCGCCGACGTCGGAGGCCGTGTCGACGACGCCCTCCTCCAGGCCGCCCTCACCCGCGCCCTGGTCGCC
>JAFACJ010000588.1 GCA_023425615.1 Actinomycetes bacterium | reverse complement strand
CGGGCGCAAGCCCAAGGCCGCGCCCGCCGCGGCTCCCGCCGCCAAGGCGTCCGGCAAGGGGCCCGGCAAGGCGTCCTCCAGGTACGGCGTCCTCTGGAGCGCCGGGCAGATGCGGCTTGCCGCCTTCGTCGTGGGCGCGCTGGCCCTGGTCGCGCTGATCCAGGTGTACGACCCGGGAGCCTCGCCCGACGACCCCCACGACGGCGCCTACGCCGACCTCCCCCTCGGCGCCGAGCTCGCCTCCCACCGTGGCATCGTCCTGCCCGAGGGCTTCCACCTCGTCATGCTCGACGATCCCGCGCACCCGGCCAAGGGCGCCTTCCGGCCCGACCTCTTCTACACCGCGGGCGTCCTCGAGGCCCAGGAACGCAGGCTCGCGGTCCTCCCCCGCGGCGCGGAGTCCTCCTACCGCGTCTGCCACGCCACCAAGCCCCGCGGCGCGGAGCTGGAGAAGTCCGAGCTGACCAAGGGGCGGCGTTTCTGCGTCACCACCGACAAGGGCGCCGTCGGCCTGTTCACCGTCACCGCGCTGCGCGGCGGCTCCGACCGCGCCGTCACCCTCGACCTGACCGTCTGGAAGGGTCCCAAGCCCTGACCGGAGGCCGCGGCGGCACGGCGGGGAGTCAGGCGTCGGGCCAGAAGGCGGCGAAGAGCGCGTCGTCGCGGGCGACCGACCAGCCGCGGTCGCGCAGGTGCGCCAGGACGTCGTTGGCGTGCTCGGCGGCGATGTGCTCGCGCCCGGTCGGCCAGTCGCGGTCCACGGGCCCGAAGACCTCGCGGAACTCCGCGTCGGCCCAGGGACCGCGGACGGTGGGGGCCGGACGCCAGTCGCTCTCCCCGAAGCACGGGTGCTCGGTCACGTCGAAGGGCTGGTCGTCGGCGGGGCGGACGGCGTTCCAGAGGTCCTGGGTGGAGCGGGTGCGCAGGAACTCCTCGTCCACGTCCTCGTGGGCGCGGCAGACCAGCTCGATGTAGTAGTCGAGGCAGCGGCGCCTGTTCTCCACGTCCAGGCCGAGCTCCCGCGCCTCGCCGTAGGTGCGGGCGCTGAACGCCGCCTCCAGGTGCGCCACCGCGGCCTCGGCCTCCTCGCGGTCCATGACGTGGAGGTCGTCTCCGTGCACGCCGAGCACGAGTTCGGCGGTCGAGGGGCCGCCGTCGGGTTCGGCGACTCCGGGCACCCGGTAGTCGCCCTTGTCGCCGGGGAACAGCGGGGCGCCGGTGTAGACGCCGGCCAGGCGTCCGACGCCGCGCGGCAGTGACAGGCGGCGCGGCGGCGGGAACGCCGGAAGCCACGCGCCCTCAGCGCCGCAGCTGTAGAGCATGACCCGGCTGCCGGTGCCGTAGAAGGCGACGCTCCAGCCGCGCTCCAGCCAGGAGTCGACGGTGCCCAGGAAGTGCGCGCGCCCGGACGGGCTGGTCAGCTTCGCCTCCCGCCACGCCTCCAGCGCCAGCCCGCGGGCCTGCGCCGCGGAAAGCTCACGCACCGGCCCGGAGGGACGCGCGGACACGGACGGCCCGGATCCGACCAGCTCGAGACCGACCGCTTCGGGACCGTCCGGTGCGGGACCGGCCACTTCGGGACCGTCCGGTGCCGGACCGACCGCTTCAGGACCGTCCGGGGCAGGACCGACCGCTTCAGGACCGTCCGGTGCAGGACCGACCGCTTCAGGACCGACCGCTTCGGGACCGACCGGTGCTGGACCGACCGCTTCGGGAGCGGTCGGTGCGGGGCCCGGCGGCTGGGGGTCAGCCGGTTCGGAGTCCACCGGCTCGGCCGTGATGGGGTCGGGGGTGGTCGGTGGGCGTTGCGGCGGCACCGGCGTGGGGGCCGGGGGCGGCGGACAGGTGCGCGGGACGAAGGAGGGCCGCCGGCGCACGGCCGCGGCGAGGCCGGTCGGTTCCGGCACGGTCGTCGGCACGGTCATCGAAGGGCCGCTCCTCGTGGCTGGACGGGAACCGGACGGCGGTTCGCTCTTCTGTTCTATCGCATGGATGTTCGCATCGCCAGGGCCGCCGCTCATTCGCCACGCGTGTTCCGTCCCGTGTCATGCGCCCCGGGCGTCGCGCCACATGCGCAGCCCGATGTCGACGATGTCGGTGCGGTCGAGCGAGGGCACCTTCTTCAGGGGGAACCACTCGGCGCGGTCGGTGGTGTTGTCCACCTCGTGCCGCAGTTCGCCTCCGGTGCGCTCCACCTCGTAGACGATGCGCAGCCCGTGGTGGTCGACGACCTTGCCGTCCCATTCGCGTTCGGGGATGTGCAGCGAGTCGATGCCCAGCAGCGCGGTGATGCGCCCGGTGTAGCCGGTCTCCTCGGTCAGTTCGCGCAGCGCCCCGTCCACGGGGTCCTCGCCGTGGTCGACGCCGCCGCCGGGCAGCGTCCAGCGGGGGATCGCGCCGCCGATGAACCGGGCGAGCAGGATCCCCTCCCCCTCCACGCAGATGCAGTAAGCCGCGATACGCAGATTCTTCCTGATTCGGTGTATCACTCATTGAGTCTCTCATCCGGGGCGTCGCCGCGCGGTGCGTCAGCCCCAGGCGCGCTTCAGTTTCACCGCGCCCGAGGCGGTGGTGAAGGAGACCGCCTTGCGCGCGGTCGCCGCCGGATCGGTGCGGTCGGACAGGAAGTACCAGTCCATCCGGGTCTGCTCGCGCCGTACGGTGAGCACCCCGTACCCGTGGGAGTCCAGTTCCGACCAGCGGATGTGCCGGTTGGTGTTGGCGATGGCGGCCTCGGCCGCCAGCGAGGCGGTGCGCGGCGCCACCCCGAGGATGTCGTCGATGTTGTTGCTGGTCACCGACGGCACCACGAACTCGGTAGCCACGGCCGGGGTCAGCGGGTAGCTGCCCGCCTTCAGCGGCACCTCGATGGCCCAGCTCGTGTGGATGTCGCCGGTGAGGAACACCGTGTTGACGATCCCGTTGTCGTTCAGGTGCCCGAGCAGCTCCTTGCGGTCGGCGGTGTAGCCGTCCCACTGGTCGGGGTTCAGCGAGTAGCCGCCGGAGGGCATCCCGACGAGCTCGGTCAGCGGCCCGAGCACCTCGGCCGCCGTCGCGCCCAGCACCAGCGGGCCGATCATCACCGAGTTGCCGACCAGCCGCCAGCGCGTCGTGCTGGCCGCCAGGGCGGACTTCAGCCACTCCATCTGCGCCTCGCCGGTGATGGTGCGCGCCGTGTCGTCCACCGCCCTGCCGGAGGTCTGCTGCGAGCGGTAGCTGCGCAGGTCCATCATGACGAGCTCGGCGAGCTTGCCGAAGCGCAGCGCGCGGTAGATGACGTCGCCTTCGCCGAAGCGCACCGGCATCCACTCGTGGTACGCCTGCCGCGAGGCCGCCTTGCGCGCGGCGAAGGGGCCCTCTGTGGCCGGGTCGTGGTTCTCCGCGCCGTCCGACCAGGTGTCGTTGGCGATCTCGTGGTCGTCCCACACGATCATCCACGGGTGCCTGGCGTGCAGTGCCTGGAGGTCGGGGTCGGTCTTGTACTGCGCGTGCCGCTGCCGGTAGTCGGCGAGGGTGATGGTCTCCTTGGCCGGGACGTGCGCGCGGACGGAGCCGCCGCCGCCCGTGCCGTAGGCGCCCGGCGCGTACTCGTAGAGGTAGTCGCCCAGGTGGATCACGCCGAACAGGTCGTCGCGCCCGGCCAGCAGCCGGTAGGAGGAGAAGTATCCGGCCTCCCAGTTGGAGCACGAGACCACGCCGAACGTCAGGGAGTCGAGGTCGGCGCCCTCGGCGGGGGCGGTGCGGGTGCGCCCGACCGGGGAGTGCGCGCCGTCGTAGGTGAACCGGTAGTGGTACTCGGTGCCGGGACGCAGCCCCTGGGCGTCCACCTTGACGGTGTGGTCGTGTTCCGGGCCGGTCGTGAGGACGCCCTGGGCCGCCACGGTGGTGAAGGCGGCGTCCTCGGCGATCTGCCAGCCGACCTCGGCGGCGGGTCCGGCGCCGCTTCCCGGCAGGGAGTCGGGGGTGGGCGTCACCCGGGTCCACAGGATGACGGCGCCGGGCAGCGGGTCACCGGAGGCGACTCCGTGCTGGAAGGGGGTGGGGGCGGCGTGCGCGGCGGCCGGGGCCAGGGCGGCGACCGCGACTCCCGCGCCGCCGAGCTTCAGCGCCTCTCGGCGATTCAGATGCGTCACGAGAGGCGAAACTAATTCGCCTTAGGCGCGTCGAGAAGGCCCAAGATGCAACCGCCATCGGGCGTTCACTCACTTTTCCGAAAGATGCGCCGCGACACGCCTGTGGTCACTGGAAAACCCTGGAACTCCAGGGAAGATCCGCTACTGTCTGCGGCATGTCCGACTCCCCCGATCAGTTGGAACAGCGCATCACCGAATTGCGCACGCGCGTGCGGCGCGCGGTGGCCTCCGGGGACCGGTCGCTCGCCCGCGAGCTGCGCGCCGAACTGCGGCGCGCCGAACGGCTCTGGGACAGCGCGGTGATGGCTCCCGCCACCGCCGAGCCGCAGCACCGGGCGGTCCCGGTGCGCGACCAGGTGCCCCACGCG
>JAFACJ010000617.1 GCA_023425615.1 Actinomycetes bacterium | reverse complement strand
TGGCCACCTTCCGCGACCTCGCCATCGGCCTCACCAGAATGATCGGCTGGACCAACCACGCAGCCGCCACCGACCACTACCGCACCCACCCCGACCACGGCCTCCAACTACTCGGTCTCATGAGCTGAACACGCATTCGCCCTGGCTCCGGGGCGGGCTCCTCGGCGGTCCGCCGTTATACGGTGATGAAAATGGCCAAAGTAACAATGAGATATCAATTCAATGGTATTCGCCTTTTCTTATTTCGGGTTTTCGTAGGATGCGTCCACTGCTCTGTCCACATTCGGCTTAATATCAAAATCCACTTAAGTCCTTGGAGTTGGATATGCGGCGATTTTCTGCTCTTTCTGCGGATGATCCCCGCATGGTCGCCGGATATGTCCTCCGCGCCCGGCTGGGGGCCGGCGGAATGGGGCGGGTGTACCTGTCCTTCACACCGGGCGGCAGGGCGATCGCCATCAAGGTGGTGCGACCGGAGTTCGCGCAGGATCCCGAGTTCCGGTGGAGGTTCCGGCAGGAGACCGAGATCGCCAAACGGGTGCAGGGGATCTACACCGCGCCGGTCGTCGACTCGGCGCCCGACGCCGAGGTGCCCTGGCTGGCCACTGCCTATGTGCCGGGACCCTCACTGCAGGAGGCCGTCACCGAGCACGGCCCGATGCCGCTTCCGACGGTGTTCCGGCTGCTCGGCGGGGTCGGTGAGGCACTCGGCACGATCCATGCCGCCAAGCTGGTCCACCGTGACCTGAAGCCCGCCAATGTGCTGCTCGCCGACGACGGGCCGCGCGTCATCGATTTCGGGATCGCCAGGGCCGCCGAGTCGACCTTGGCGACGTCCGCCGGGGTGAGGGTCGGTACCCCTGCCTACATGGCGCCGGAGCAGATCCGCAATCTGGAGATCACCCAGGCCACCGACGTCTTCGCCCTCGGCCAGCTCGCCCTGTTCGCCGCGACCGGCCACACCGCGTTCGGCGAGGGCGTGGCGAGCGTGCTCTTCTACCGGATCGTCAACGAGCCACCCGATCTCGACGGCTGCCCCGAGATCCTCGCCGAACTGCTGGAACGCTGTCTGAGCAAGGATCCCGCCGAGCGGCCCACCACCGCCGAGATCGTGGAGTTCGCCGCCGAGCAGATGGCCGGGCAGACGATGAATCCGGTGTCATGGCTGCCGCCCACCGTGGCCACCTCCCTTTCCGCCTACGCGACCTCGGCCGTCGCCCAGCCGACTCCACCGCCCGAGCCCACGTACGGCTACCCGTCGCCGCAGGTCTCCTATCCGGTCACCACGCCGGCGCGGCACCCGGCGCACTGGCCGGACGGAGCGCCGCCTCGCCGCCGGAACTCCTCGCCCCTGCTGGTCGTGGCCGCCATGGCCGCCACCTCCGTGGTGCTGCTCACCGCGATCCTCGCCATCACCCTGTCCCGCGACGACTCCCCCTCGGCCCCTGTCGCCCAGCTCCCGACCAACCCGGCGGAGATCTCCGCCACCGCCTCCGAGCCGACGCCGGATGACCCTCCGCCGACGACTGCCGGCCCCTCCGCGGCGCCTTTGGACCCCGGCGATATCCCTCGCTCCTTCCTGGGAACCTGGAGCGGAAACGTGAGCCAGCCCGACGCGGCCGACTACCGAAAATATCCGGTCGAACTGACACTCCACGGCGGCGACCTCGGCGACCTTGTCGGAGAGAGCCACTACGGCCTTCTGAACTGCTCCGGACAGCTCACGCTCACCGACTTCGCCAAGTCGCAGATCGAGGTCGAAGAGAAGATCATCGATGATCCGGATTCCAGATGCGTGGATGTGCGAATAACCCTGAAAATCACGGGAACCGGACTCATCTCCTACAGCTTCAGGGACGGCGCCGGAACCGCGATCCTGCGCAAGGGAGCGACATGATCCGGAAGTCCGTCGGCGTGTGGACTCACGGTGTGAAGTAGTGGCCTTCGTCGAGGTCGGCGAGCAGACCGGGGTGTTCAGGGCGCCATCCCAGGAGCCGGCGGGTCAGCGAACCGGACGCCGGGTTGTCCGCCGAGACCGCGAAGGACAGCCAGCCGAAATGGTCCGCCGCCCGCTCCGGCGGGATGCCGGTGACGGGGAGGCCCAGGTGGCGGCCGATGACCTCGGCGATGTCCCGGAAGGCCACGCCCTCTTCGGCGGCCCCGTGCCAGCGCGCGCCCGCCGATGCCGTCTCCAGCGCCAGCCGGTACAGCCGTGCCGCGTCCAGGGTGTGGACAGCGGGCCATCGGTTGGCGCCTTCTCCGAGGTATGCCGATACGCCGGTACGCCGGGCGATGCCGATCAGGGCGGGGACGAAACCCTGGCGATCGAGTGAGCTGTGCACGGTCGGTGCGAGGCGGACGACCGAGGACCTGACTCCGCGCCGTGCCAGCGCGACCGCCGCCTCCTCCGCCGGGGCCCGGCGTGCCGCCGGAGCCGCGGGATCGGGCGCGTCCTGTTCGATGCCGACCCGTCCGGGCGGGAGCACCAGCGTGCCCGACGTGCCCACGAAGGGCTTGCCCGAGCCGGCCAGCGCGTCGCCGATCGCGTTGATCGCGCGGAGGTCGACAGCGGCCGCGTCCACCTGTGCCGGTGCGTTGTGGACATAGGCCAGATGGATCACGCCATCCGCCTCCGCCGCTGCCTCCCGCAGCACGTCCAGGTCGTCCAGGGTGCCGCGCCGGACCTCGGCGCCGACGTTCCGCAGCGCGTCGGCGGAGGCGTCAGAGCGGGCAAGGCCGACGACGGCATGTCCTGCCGCGCGGAGTTCCGGGATGAGGGCGGACCCGATGTGGCCGCTGGCTCCGGTGACGAACACACGCATGAATCGTTTCCTTCGGTCGATGCTGAGGGTCAGAGCCGGGATCTGCTTCTGTTCTCGGTCCTGGAGGACCGGCCCCGGCTGGACGGCATCGAGTCAACAGCCATCTGAGCTGGGCGTCTAAGTCCTGTTCTGCACCACGTCATGCGGAATCGGTATGACGAGTAGGGTGGTGACGTGCCCGACGAGACCCCGCCCGCTCCGCCGCCCGGCCCCGGCCCGGACCTCGATCTGAGGCTGGTGCGGTACTTCACGGTCGTCGCCGAGCACATGAACTTCGCCCGCGCGGCGGCGGCTTTGCACATCGCCCAGCCCTCCCTGAGCCGCCAGATCCAGCGGCTGGAGGACGTCCTCGGGGTGCGTCTGCTGGAGCGCACCACCCAGGGCAGCAGCCTCACCGCGGCCGGCGCGGCGTTCCTTCCCCAGGCGCAGGCGCTCCTGCACTCCGCCCAGCGGTCGGTGCTCGCCGCACGCGCCGCCGCGCCGCCGCGCACGATCACCGTCGGATACGTCGAGGACCTCGTCATCACCCCCGCGGTGCGGGACCTGCGCCGCCGCCACCCCGGTGCCCACATCCGCACCCGTCACCTGGACTGGAACGAGGCGGGCGCCCTTCCCGACCGCCGTGTCGACGCGCTCATCGCCCGGACGCCGCTCCCGATCCCGACCGACGACCTGGACGTGACCGTCCTCTACGAAGAACCCCGGGTGCTCCTCGTACCCGCCTCCCACCGCCTCGCCGGCAAGGAGTCGATCACCCCGGACGACTTCGCCGGCGAACCCCTCGTGGCCTGCGTCGGCATGGCCGAGGCATGGAACGGGTTCTGGCGGCTGGAACCCCGCCCGGGAGGCGACCCGGCCCCACTCGGCCCCGTGGTCGTCGACACCTTCGAGGACAAACTCGAACTCGTCGCCGACGGCCGTGCCATCGCCGTCGTGCCCGCCTACGACCGCCGCTGCACCCTCCGCGACGACCTCACCACCGTCCCCGTCAACGGAATCGACCCCTGCCAGGTGGCGGTCTTCACCCGCTCCGGCGACCGCAACCCGCTCGTCGCCCACTTCCGGGAATCCGCGAAGAACCTTCTCCTCCGCGGAGCCTGACCCCGCCGTCCGGGACGGACCGCGCGGACAGCGGATCCGTCCTGCCCGGATGGCTCAGGCGGGGGCGGGGCTGCCGGAGGTCCGGAGGGCGCCGAGCCGGGTGGCGGTCAGGGCGGCGGCGACGGCGAAGAGGGCCGCGGTGACCGCGAAGGCGCCCAACGTGGCGGGACCGGCGGTGAGAGCGGGAAGACCTCGGTGCCCATGAGGAAGAGCATGACGTGCTGCGCCTATGGCGTCCTGCCGGGCGCGTTCACCGGCGGGTGCCGACGGCCGTGGCCTCGAACTCCGCGATATCGCGCTTCGTCCTGCGTTTGATCTCGTGGAGCAGGCCGAGTTCCTCCAGGTCGGCCCAGCGGTCGCCGAACAGGCGGGGCAGGTCGCTGTAGTGGACGGCCGCCTCATCGACGCCGATCTTCTCGCACACGTCGAGCAGGTCGTGGGAGAGGTATCCGGCGACGACCAGGTCGGCGCCGTGGCGGGCGGTCGCGGCGCGGGCGAGTTCGATGGCGGCCACGAGGCCCGGGAC
>JAFACJ010000582.1 GCA_023425615.1 Actinomycetes bacterium | reverse complement strand
GTGCTCAGCGCGCCAGCCGGGTCCTGACGACGAGCTCGTGCAGGGCACGTCCGTCGTCCGGCGCGTCGGGCAGCGCCGACGCGTCGCGCTCGGCCTCCAGCCGCTCCAGCAGCGACTCCACGTCGGGCGCGAAGTCGCGGCCGGGGGCGGCGACGTGCTCGGCGGAGCGTTTGAGCTCGATCAGCTCCGGAAGGTAGGCGGGGCCTCCCTCCAGGACGTTCAGGTCGCAGAGGACCTCGCCCGTCCGCATCAGGTGGATGCCCGTCAGTAGCACCCGGAAGGTGTAGAGCAGGGGTTTGAGCTCGCCCGTCTTCGTGTGGAGCCGCCACTGGTTGCGGGCGAAGCCCAGGTAGTGGTGGGCGTGGTGGCGGGTGATCAGCCCCGGCGCGAGGGAGACCATCTCGGCGTGGACGGGCGTCGTCTCGCGGACCAGGGGTGAGAGCAGCTGCTCCAGGACGTAGCCGTTGCGGTTGCGCAGGAGGCGGCAGAACTTCAGGAGGTCGTGGGTCACCAGGTCCGTCTGGCGGTCCTCCGACATCCAGGTGAGGGTCTCGGGTCCCTGGACGAGGCCGACCACCTCCTCGGCGGGGAGGAGGTGGACGCCCCTGAGGTCGAGGTCGGAGTCCACCGACGGGAACCCGTACAGGTGCGCGCCGCTGACCGTCACGAAGGCGCGGGGGTAGGGGCAGACGTCTTCGGGCAGGGCGGGGTCCATCACAGGGCCGCCCTCCGGACGGAGACCAGGAAGTCCTCGACGGCCGGGCGGTCGGGCGCCTCGGGCAGGGGTGTCCGCGCCAGGGCGTCGTCCAGGCCGGCCAGGAGCTCCTCGCGCCAGGCGGTGATCTCCTCCCAGGGGAGTTCGCCGCGGCGGACGGCGAGGAGGCGGTCACGGAAGGGCGTGACGTCGAGGAGCGGCTCACCGGTCTCCACCAGGTGGCGGCCGGAGATCAGCAGCCGGAGCAGGTGCATGATGTGCTTCCACTTCACCTGCCCGTCCCCGTCCCGCGAGGCGCGCTGGAACTGGCGTTCGGCGTAGCGCAGGAACGTGCGGTGCGCCTTGCGGGAGAGGAAGGCAGGGCCCAGTGCCCGCAGTTCCGCTCCGGTGTCGGTGATCCGCTCCACCAGCGGTGACCACAGGCATTCCAGGACGGTGGGGTTGGCCTCCAGCGCCAGCGTGCAGAAGCGCTCCACCTCCCAGGAGAACTGCTCGGGGAGCGGCCCGTCCAGATGGGTGGGCGGCTTGTCCAGGCGCCAGAACAGCTCGGTCGGGGCGACGAAGACACCGCGGCGGTCCACGTCGCTCTCCGCGGTGTCCAGCCCGTAGGCGCGGGAGCCGACGACCACCGACAGGATCGTGTGCTGCTCCACCAGGTCGATGACGTGCCTCCCGAGGTGACGAAGCCCCGGCCGGTGACGGCCGGGGCTTTTGAGGGTGCCGTGGGGCGGAGGTCAGTGCCTGCTGGTCTTCACGCGCTCGGCGGCGGTGCGGCGGCGGACGCTCACCCGCCGGGGGCGGCGGAGCGTGCGGCGCCGGGTGCGGGGCACCGCGTGCGCCACCCGCATGGCGCGGCGCAGCCTGAGCATGATCACCGGAATGGTGCAGGCGGCCAGCAGTTCGGTGGCGGCGGTCATCCGCATCCACTCCTCGCCGGCGGGGACGCCCGCGGCCCAGGCGACGACCGACACCGCGCCCAGCACGGCCCAGGCGACCATGATCCCGGCGAGGGTGCGGCTGCCGGGCTTGGGGAAGGGCAGCCGGCTGACCGCCAGCGCCGCCACGCAGGCGATCGCCGCCAGCGCCACCGGGATCGGCGGCGACAGCACGATGATCGACACCACGGTGAACGCGCACAGCGGCGCGGGCATGCCGCGGAAGATGCCGGGCTCGGGCACCGCCGTGACATACCGGGCCAGCCTGACCACGATGGCCAGGAAGAACGCCGCCGCCGCCACCAGCGCCGGCAGCGCCCACTGGGTGGCGAACCCGGCCCAGGCCAGGGTCATCGCGGCGGGCACCAGGCCGAAGGTGATGACGTCGGCGAGGTTGTCCAGATGGGGCCCGTAGGGGGTGCTGCGCCAGCGGCGGGCCATCCGCCCGTCGAACAGGTCGCAGACCGCGCCGATCAGCATGAGGAGGACCGCGCCGGCGAAGAACCGGCTGTCGGTGCCACGGAAGTCGCCCTGCACCATGATGCTGCGCAACGCCGCGATCCCGCACAGCGCGTTGCCCAGGGTGAGGAAGTCGGCGGGAGAGAGCCGTTCTGCGGGCACGGCCTCCGGTTCAGCCGCTGACAAGTTCCGTCTCACCGGCCCGTGTCCTCTGTCCGACGACGACCGCCGGGCGGATGCCGGGCGGCAGGTACACATCGAAGCGGGAGCCGAAGCGGATCAGGCCGATGCGCTCGCCCTGGACCACCTCCGTCCCCTCCTCCAGGTAGGGGACGATACGGCGGGCCACGGTCCCGGCGATCTGGACGCACTCCAGTTCGCCGATCTCGGTCTCCAGGCGCCACACGACCCGCTCGTTGCGGTCGCTCTCCTTGTCGAAGGCCGGCACGTGCCCGCCGGGGATGTGCTCCACGGAGAGGATCTTGCCCGCCATGGGCGCCCGGTTGACGTGGACGTCCAGCGGGCTCATGAAGACCGCCACCCGGGTGCGGCCGTCCGGCCAGGGGTCGATACTCTGCACTTTCCCGTCCGCACCGGACAGGACCAGGCCCGTTCCCCGGCGCTGCGGGTCACGGAAGAACCAGGTGAGGCCCGCGGCAGTCGCGGCCGCGGCGACGCCCACCAGGGCGCGGTACCGCGACCTCCGGCTCAGCAGAACGGCACCCGCCGCTCCGGCGAGGCCGGGGACCAGCCAGGGTGCGGCACCGCGGGCGATGGGCAGGGCCGCGCCCTCCGGTTCTCGACGACCGGGCAATCTCTTCAACTCCTAGGCAGAGAACGGTTCGGGGGAGCTTACTCAGCGGGGGACCCGCCGCACCAGCGAGCCGACAGGCGATGCGCCCAACGTAGTCGATCTCTTCCCCCCGGCTACGGTATGACACAGTCGGCCCCAGTGTGTCATGACTTGTTTGCCATCACCCCGATTCCGAGGATGTTGCCTTCACGGTACCGCGCGGAATGGTTGACTGAAGGGGTGCGGGAACTGCTCACCGAAGTGGCCCGGGACGCGGGCGGTACCGGCGATCCCGCCATTGTCTACCACCGGCGCGAGGTGCTGGTGCTCCGCGTCGGCAAGATCGTCGTCAAGTCGCACCACACCGGGTCCAGCTCCCTCGCCGAGCGGCTCGCCGTCGCCGCCGCCCATCCCGACCTCCTCCTCGCCCCGCTCTCGGGCGTCCGCGAACTCCGGGGACGCCTGGTGACGGCGTGGCCCGCCGGGGAGCCGGTCGACCCCGGCGACCCCGAGGACGCCCCCTGGGAGGAGGCCGCCCGGCTGCTGGCCGCCCTGCACGCCCGGCCGCTCCCCGACGGGCTGCCCCGGCAGGGCGCACCCGCGCGCGTCCACGAGGTGCTCTCCCGCCCCCTGCCCGAGGACCATCCGGCCACCGCGGTCGTCCGCCGCCCCTACGCCTCCCTGCCGCCGGTCCTGGAGGAGGGCGACGGCGGGCACCTGGTCCACGGCGACTTCCATCTCGGCCAGCTCGTCCGGCACGAGGGCGCCTGGCGGCTGATCGACGTGGACGACCTCGGGCGCGGCGACCCCGTCTGGGACCTGGCCCGCCCCGCCGCGCTCTTCTGCGCCGGCGTCCTGCCCGAGAGCGTGTGGTCGCGCTTCCTCGGCGCCTACCTGGAGCACGGCGGCGTCGACCTCGGCCCCGACCCGTGGCGCAGGCTCGACATTCCGGCACGTGCCCTGGCGATCCAAACGGCCGCCCGCTGCGTCTCACATGCAGTGGACGGCAAGCGGCCCCTCGATCCGTATGAGACGGCCCTTATCGACACGTGTGACCGGATTGGCAGCCTCGCTTCGCGTTGATGGCGTAGGGTGCCAACAAAAACGCCTGTCACGGCGTGAGCCGTGCTGGAAAGGTGGCGGAAATGCTTCAGTGCCCGAAATGCCGTGGCACGATGCGGACCTTCGACCGCAACGGGGTCCACATCGAACAGTGCGACATGTGCCGCGGGATCTTCCTCGACTACGGCGAGCTGGAGACCCTCGCGCGCATCGAGAGCCAGTGGCGCCAGGCGCCCCCGCCGGCCGCCGCCGCGCCCGGCTGGGCAGCACCGCCCCCGGTCGTCCACCACCACCACGGACACCACAGGCCCCACGGCAGCCTCTTCGGCATGCTCTTCTCAACCTGATCCACGCGGTATCCGGTCAGCTCCCCCCGAAAG
>JAFACJ010000577.1 GCA_023425615.1 Actinomycetes bacterium | reverse complement strand
GGCAACCGCCGTGCAGACGGCTACCTCAACATCCTGGAGAACCCCCATGTGGGACTCCTCTTCCTCATTCCCGGGCGGGGCGCGACCCTGCGCGTCAACGGCAGGGCCCGGCTGCTGCGCGACGCCCCCTACTTCGACCGGATGGTAGTGAAGGGGCACCGTCCGGTCCTGGCCATCGAGGTGGGTGTCGAGCAGATCTTCTTCCACTGCGCCAAGGCGATGCTGCGCTCGGAGCTGTGGCGGCCGGAGACCTGGGAGCCCGAGGCGCTGCCGTCGCACGCCAGGCTGGTCAAGGAGGTGCAGAAGACCGAGGAGAGCGTGGCCGAGCTGGAGGCGTACTACGCGCCCGAGAACTACCGGGCCAAGCTCTACCGGGACTGACCGTCCTCCTCGCCGCCGTCCCCGGTGGCGCCGAACAGGTGCAGGCAGGGTTCGAGCCCCTCGATCGAGACGTCGATCGCGCGGTGCTTCCGCCAGCCGTCGCGGTCGAGGACGAACCGCAGGTCCTCGACGCGGCGGCCCAGGAGCGCGGCGCGGGTCGTCCCGTCGGGCCGGTACCCCAGCTTGCGGGTGACGCCCAGCGAGGAGGGGTTGTCGGTGTGCGCTCCGGTCGTGGCGGTCAGCGCGCCGAGTCCCGCGAAGGCCAGTTCCAGGATCGCCGCGCGCATCTCGGTGCCGAGGCCGCGGCCCTGGTACCGCATCCCGATCCAGGAGCCGGAGGCGACCTCGCGGACGACGGCGAAGTCACGGGCGCGCACGTCCTGGATGCCGATCGCGCGGCCGTCGAGGACGACGGCGAGGGAGAGGCTCCAGTCGTCGGGCGTCCACTCGGCCATCGTCTTCCACTGCCACTGGACCACCCGGTGCCCGAGCTCCTCGCGCGGGGCGAGCGTCCAGGGGGCGCCGAAGGGCATCTCATCGGGCGCGTGCACGCCCTCCAGCGCGGTGTCGGCGAGTTCGTCGAGTTCCCTCGGGCCGGGAAGCCGCAATTCCAGCCGCGGGGTGCGCAGCCTCAGCCCGAACAATGGCCAGTGCCTCATGCCGGCCATCTTGGGCGGGGGGCCGGGTTGCTGTCACCCGGTTTTCACGCGAGCACGGAGTGTCCTCATCCGGTCAATTGATCACGGACCAGGTGCCGTTGTTGTGGCTGATGGTCGGGATGGTCCATCGTGCTGTTACCGCGAAGGGAGCAGGATGGCCAACGAGTCCGTCGCCGGGCGCTTCACCCTCCTGGAGGAGCTCGGACGAGGGGGCATGGGCGTCGTCTGGCGGGCCAGGGACGAGGTGCTCGGGCGCGAGGTGGCGGTGAAGCAGATCATCGAGCCGGCGCACCTGTCGGCGGCCGCCGTCGCGCAGGCGCGTGCCCGCATGGTGCGGGAGGGGCGTGCCGCCGCGCGGCTCAACCACCCGAACGCGGTGACGGTGCACGACATCCTCGAAGAGGAGGACGGCGTCTACATCGTCATGGAGCTCATCCAGGCCGTCTCCCTCGGCGAGCTCGTCCGGCGGGAGGGCCCGCTGCCGCACCCGCGCACCGCGGCCCTCGGGTTGCAGCTCCTGGACGCCCTGGCCGCGGCGCACGCGGCGGGCATCGTCCACCGCGACGTCAAGCCGGGGAACGTGCTGGTGCTGCCGGGGGACAGGGTGAAGCTCGCCGACTTCGGCGTCGCGAGCCTGGAGGGCGACAACCGGCTGACCGGCCCGGGGTCGCTGCTGGGCTCGCCCGCCTACATGGCGCCCGAGCAGGCCAGGGGCCATGAGTGCACGCCCGCCTCCGACCTGTGGTCGCTGGGCGTGACCCTCTACTACGCGCTGGAGGGCAGGGACGCCTTCGAGGCGCCCGCGTTCTCCGCGATCATCGCCAAGATCCTCGACGGGGTCCCGCCGCGGCCGGCGAACGCGGGGCCGCTGGAGGACCTCCTGGCCGGGCTGCTGCGCAAGGATCCGGCGCAGCGGCCGGGCACGGAGGACGCGAGGCACGCCCTCGCCGCGGGGGGCGACGCCCCGGCGCGGACGGTCGTGGCCTCGTGGACCGGGCCTCCCGTCCCGCAGGGGACGGGCGCCACGTTCGCGGTGGGGGCGCAGCCCACTCCCGTCCCCTACCCGAGCACTCCCGCGCCGTACCAGTTCGAGGCGCGGGTCAAGTCGGGCGGCATCGTGGCGCAGACCGTGTCGAGCGTGGTGTGGACGGTCGTCGTGACCTTCGTCGTGATGGCCTTCGTGAGCTCGCAGAGCGGACCGGGCGAGATCGGGAGCGTGCGGGGCGACGGCCCGTCGCCTCTCGTCACGCTCGTGGGCCTCGTCGGGCTGGTCCGGCTGGGGTACCTGGTCGTGAGCGGGATCGCCGCGGCGGCGCGCCGCAACGTCCTGGAGGTCGGGCCGCGCGGCATCTCCTTCTCCCTGGGGAGGTACGCGGCGGGGTACGGCTGGGACCAGGTCATGGAGATCGGCGTGGTGCGCCGCGGCCTGTTCCGGCGGCGGGCGCTGATGGTCAGGCCGCTGGGCGGCTCCCCGGCGGGCCTCGACCCGCTGCGCCCGCCGCGGATGAGCGGCACGCGGGGCCGCTCCCCGTGGTTCGAGCGCAAGACGGGCTGGGTCGGCCTGTGCCATCTCGACGAGCTGAAGGCCGACGCGATGACCGTCGAGTACCAGGTCAGCGCGTTCGCCGGGCCGCGCTGGCGCGCCCCGCGCTGAGGTCACGTCAGCGGCCGTGCCGGGGGCGCCCGTCGCGGGCGAAGGCCTTGCGGGCGTGCGGGCCGTACTTGACGACGGTCGGCAGCACCGACCACAGGCCGTCCAGTTCCCGGACGAACGCGGCGAACCTGCGGTAGCGGCGTTCGTCGGCGCGGCTCCACTCCAGGCCGAGGACTTCGCGGGTCTCGGGGGGCAGCCCGCCGACGGTGAGGAAGCGGGCGACGGCGTTCAGGGGGACGCCGAGGACCTTCCAGACGGGTTCGGGGATCCGCGGGGGCCGGGGGAGGCCCTTCTTGGCGTAGCCGACGCTGTAGGCGGCCGACTTGTGGGCGGCGAGTTCCTCGTTCAGCATGCGCTTCCAGTACGCCTGGAAGGCGGGCCAGTCCTCGGGCATGGCGCGGTCGCTGACCCCGTACATCGCGTACCAGGTCTTGGACTCCTCGTAGATCTGGTGCTTCTCGTCCTCGGTGAGGGGGCGGATGAACGTCTCGACGCCGTAGAGCATGTGGTCGAGGAACGTCGCGTGCGCCCAGAAGTAGGTCTCGGGGTCCAGCGCGTGGTAGCGCTCGCCGTCGGGCATCGTGCCCTTGATGTTCAGGTGGTAGTCGCGGACCTTGGCGCCGGTCGCGGCGGCCCGGGAGCCGCCGTAGACGGTGTTCAGGATGGGTCCGGCGGAGCGCTTCAGCCGTCCGAAGGTGTCGCTGAAGAAGACCGAGTGGTCCATGACGCCCTGGCCGAGCGCGGGCAGCATGAGCTGGAGGATGCCGGCCCGCGGGCCGGTGAGCAGCGTCCGGTTGTCTCCGAAGAAACGCCAGGTCAGGGAATCGGGACCGAGGGGCTGCACGGTGCTCCTCAAATTGGTGGCAGGTGCCACCAATATTCGGTTCGGCCGCATCGGGCGTCAAGATGGACGGGATGGGATCTATGACACGTCCGTACAAAGGACGCACCGCGCAGGAGCGCAAGGACGAACGGCGCGGGCGGCTCCTGGCCGCGGGCCTGGAACTGTGGGGCGACCACGGCTGGGCGGCGGTCACCATGCGCGGCGTGTGCGCGGGCGCCGGACTGAACGACCGCTACTTCTACGAGAGCTTCCCCGACGTGGAGGCGCTGCTGCTGGCCGTCTACGACCAGGCGCTGAGCGACCTGCTGAGATACGTCGAGCGTGCCATCGCCGCCGAGCCCTCCCCGCCCGAACGGATCCGGGCGGGGATGTCGGTGTTCGTGCACGCGATGGCGTCGGACTCGCGGCGCGCCCGCATCGGCCTCGCCGAACCGGCCGGCAGCCCGGCGCTGGAGCAGCGGCGCCGCGACACCTACCACCTGTTCGCGCGGCTGGCCCGCGACTCACTGCGGCCCGCGGACGAGACGGCCTTCACCATCGCGATGCTCTTCGCCCTCGGCGGGGCCGGCGAACTGGTCATCAACTGGCTCGGCGGCTCCCTGGAGCTCACCCCCGACGAACTGGTGGAGCAGGCGACGGGGCTGGTGCTCGGCGTCATCTCCCCGCACTTGTGAGCAGTACGACCTTGCCGCGCGACCTGCGCTCCTCGATCGCCAGATGGGCCAGCACGGCGTCCTCCAGGCGGTACTCGTCGACCAGCGGGCGCACCTCGCCCCGCGCGACGGCCTCCAGGGAGCGGGTCTCCAGGTCGCGCATGGCCGAGATGGGCCGCCCCAGGACGCTGCCGACGGTGATGGCTCCCCCCGTGATGTCAGCCGTCGTCACCTCGACGGGGCCGCCGGAGGACCATCCGAAGATGAAGTGGCGGCCACCGGGCCGCAGCGATTTCAAGGCGGCGCGCGCCACGTCGCCTCCCACACCGTCCAGGACGACCGACGGGGCGTCGCCCTTCAGCTCGTCCTTCATCCGCTCCGCCCACTCCCGGTCGGAGGCGTCGACCGGGATCAGCCCGCCGGCCTGGAAGTCCAGGACGGCGGAGCGCTTGGCCTCCCCGCCGTAGAGGGCGACGACGCGGCATCCCAGCGCCAGGGCCAGCTGCATGAGCTGGTTGCCGAGGCCGCCGGACGCGCCGGTCACCACGACGGCGTCCTCCGGGGTGAGGCGGGCGGCGTCCAGGACGAGCTGCGCGGTGCGTCCCGTCCCGATGGCCGAGACGGCGGCGGAGAAGGACACACCGTCGGGGAGGGCGTGCAGGGAGGCGGCCGGCGCGACGGTGTACTCGGCGTACCCGCCGTTCAGGAAACCCACGTGGACGACGACGCGCTTCCCGGTCCAGGATGCCGCGACGTCCGGGCCGACGGCCTCGACGGTCCCCGCCACCTCGCGTCCCGGGGTCATGGGGAACCGCGGCGCGGGCATCGTCGGCGGGAGGGGGTCGCCCCGGCGGATGTTGGTGTCCAGGACGTGGACGCCCGCGGCCGCGACCCGCACCAGCACCTGCCCGGGGCCGGGCGACGGCCTGTCGGTCTCTTCGAGGACGAGTACCTCGGCCGGACCGAACTCGCGCTGGACGATGGCTTTCATACGGTCACCTCTGTGTTTTCCGTGGCGGGTGCCTGGACCCGGGGGGACAGGAGGGCCGCCGCCAGCCCGAGGGCGACGGCGAGGGCGAAGACGGCGGAGAACCCGCCGGAGGAGGCGAAGAGGATCCCGGCCAGGGCCAGGAGCAGCGCGCCGCCGAGGGAGTCGGCGATCGACAGCGCCGAGGAGTTGAAGCCGCGATCGGCCGGTGTGGACAGGGACAGGGTCAGGGTGCTCAGCCGCGGGTACATCAGGCCCATGCCCGCGCCGCCCATCGACCAGCCGGCGATCGGCACCACCGGGGGGAGGTGGAGGGCGGCGGCGGCCAGGGCCGAGAGGACCGCGACGAGGACGGCGGCCGACCCGACGCGGATGGCGAGGACGTGCGGCAGGCGCTCGCCGAGGCGCCCCTGGACCGCCGACGACCCCGACCACGCCAGCCCGCCGAAGGTCAGGGTGAGCCCGGCGAGCGCGGGCGAGAAGCCGTACCGCTCGGTGAACAGGTAGGGAAGGTAGACGTCCCCGGCGAAGAACGCGGCGGCGCCGAGGCCGCGGAGGAGGACGACGCCGGGCAGCCCGCGCCGTGCGGTCAGGGTGCCCGGCGGCAGCAGAG
>JAFACJ010000506.1 GCA_023425615.1 Actinomycetes bacterium | reverse complement strand
ATCCTGGCCTGCCGCCCCTGGGGGCTGTTCAGGAAGCGGCGAAGTCGATGGACGAGAGAAGACATCTGTCCCCCTTGCTACTTTTGCCGGTTGAAACCGGCCGTCTGCCCGTTTCAACGGCCGTCCTCCCCGAGCCGTTCCCCACCCAACCCCAGCGTGGGGCGTCAAGGCTCAGACCAGGATGGTGGGGCGGATGTTCTGGTTGATGTGGAAGACGTTGGTGGGGTCGTAGCGGGACTTGATGTGGGAGAGGAGTTCGTAGTTGCCGCGGTAGGAGGCGCGGACGCGGTCTTGGCCTTCGTCGTCCATGAGGAAGTTGACGTAGGCGCCTCCGGCTGAGGTGTCGTGGAGTTCGTGCCAGTAGGAGCGGGTCCATTGGGTGATGAGGGGGGCGTTGGCGGGGTCGGGGTCGATGCCGACGATGACGCCCGCCCAGCCGCCGTCGCGGTAGGCGAAGGCGGTGGCGTCGGCGGGGACGCGGCTGACGGCGCCGTCTATGGGATAGAGGTGCATGGTCGACAAGGGAGTGGGGAGACGTTCGCCGTACTTGAGGTGGATGTCGATGGCCGTGTCGGAGATCTCTTCGAAGAAGTCGGCCTTCCAGTACCACTGGAGGCCCGGGGGGAACAGCGGGTCGAACATGCTCTGCAAGGTGGGGAAGGGGATGGGCTGCACGCCCGAGAACAGGGGAGTGCCGTGTGAGGTGGCCTCCAGGACGGTGCCCGCCTCGTCGTGGGGGCCGGTGTAGGACCACAGGATGAAGCAGGATTTGCGGCCCCACAGCGCTTCGGGGATGGGCGGGGCGGGCGGGATGGACGCCAGGCCGATCCAGCCGCTGAGGGTCTCGGGCAGGGTGGGGAGCAGGTCGCGGTACCAGCTCATGATGTCGGCGGTGTCGGCGAAGTCGTAGAAGACCGGGCCTCCGATGACGGTGCCGTGGTCGCCGATGTCGTGGCAGCGGAACGTGAACGAGGTGACGACGCCGAAGTTCCCGCCTCCTCCGCGCAGCGCCCAGAACAGGTCGTCGTGGGAGGAGGGGGACGCGGTGACGAAGGAGCCGTCGGCGAGGACCACGTCGGCGGAGAGAAGGTTGTCGACGCTGAGGCCGAAGCGGCGGGCGAGGTTGCCGATGCCGCCGCCGAGCGTCAGGCCGGCCACTCCGGTGGACGCCACGATGCCCGAAGGCGTCGCCATGCCGAACGGGGAGGTGGCGTGGTCGACGTCACCCCACAGGCAGCCGCCGTCGACACGTACCGTGCGCTCCTCGGGGGAGACCGTGGTGCTGCGCATGAGGGAGAGGTCGATGACGAGGGCGTCGTCCCACACGCCGAGGCCGCCGGCGTTGTGGCCGCCGCCGCGGACGGCGATGTCGACGCCGTGCTCGCGGCCGAAGAGCACGCACGCGATGACGTCGGCGACGTCGCGGCAGCGGACGACGGCGGCGGGCCGTTTGTCGATCATCGCGTTGTAGACGGCGCGCGCCCGGTCGTAGCCGGGGTCCTGGGGAAGGACCAGGTCGCCGCGCAGGACGGGGGCCAGCTCTCGGTGCATCTCGGTCATGGGTCTCCCCTCCCGTGTGCCGTACCCCTCCGGAATCCCCCGGCCCCCGACGCCTACGCCCAGCAAACGGGTATCTATAGGTCTATTTCCGTTAAATCGGGACAGCCAGATGGCGCCGCATCCGGTGCTGGGCGAGACCCGCGTCGCCGACCCGCACCGCCTCCAGGATCCCGCCGTGAACCCCCTCCGCGGAGGCAGCGGCACCCGCGGCACCCGCGGCACCCGCGGAGCCTGCGGAGCCCGCGGAATCCGTGGCGCCCGCGCAGGACGGCACACCGGCCGCCGGCCTCCTGCCGGTCAGATCGATGAGGATGCGCAGGAACAGGCTCAGCACCGGATTCCCCGACAGCTCGGCGAGTTCGACATGGAACCCGGCGCCGTCCGAGAGCGGGTCGGGGAGCCCGTGCCCGTCGCGCCGCCCGGTCACCCGCGCCACGGCCCAGACCTCGATCGCCTCCCGGACGACGCGCAGGTCGGCGTCGGTGGTCCCGCGGAAGGTCAGGTAGAGGGCGGTCGTGTCGATGGCCGCGCGGGGGCTCGGCCGGGTGACGACGAGCCCGCCGCCCGGCCCTCGCCGCGAGCCGGCCACGGAATGGTGCTCCAGCAGCCGTACCGCTGCCCGCAGGACGGGACGGCTCGTCTCGTATCTGGCGATGAGCTCGGCCTCCGAGCCGAGCACGGAGCCGATCGGCCGTCCCTGCCCGACGATGTCGGCGTAGATCCGCGCCGCGATGGTCTCGGCGAGCGTGGCGTCCGGGCCGAGGAGGGCGGAGACCGGCGTGGAGGCGGCGAGGCTGGCCCTGCGCCATCCGTCGGCCTCGGGCGTGTCCTCCAGCCACCGGGCCGATTCGTCGAGATGCCGGACGAGCCGCGCCTGCGCCAGCGGCGCGTCGCCGGAGACGACGGCTTCGGCGATCTCCTCGTGCCGCCGCCGCGCGTGCTCCACCCGGCGCTGTGACTCACCCTCCCAGACGCGCGCGCCGCCGCCCAGATGCCCGAGGGTGACCTGGTCGAGGATGTCGATGAAGAGCTGGAGCGCGGGGTTGCCGGTCAGCTCGCTCAGCACCGAGTGGAAGGGCTCGGCCCAGCCCGCGGCGGGCAGTTGCGCATCGAGGGAGCGGCGCAGCTCGGCGATGCCGGGCTCGCTGATCCGCTCGGCCGCCAGCCTGGCGACGACCGGCTCCAGCAGGCGCCTGGCCTGGAGCACGTCGTCGCGCTCGACGCCGAGGTAGTCGAGGTAGGTGGTGACGGCGCGGGCGGCGGGCCCCTCGCCGGGTGCGCAGATGACGAGGCCGCCGCCGGGGCCGCGGCGCATCCTGGCGACCTGGTGGTGCTCCAGCAGCCGCGCAGCCTCGCGCAGCACGGTGCGGCTCACGCCGTGGCTGGCGCGCAGGACGGGTTCGGACTCCAGGACCTCGCCGACCGGCCAGCCCCGTGCGATCACCTCGGCCTCGATCCGCCGCGCCACCCGGGCGGCGAGCTTGCCGACGGAGTCGGGGTCCCGTCCTTCCGTCACCTTGAGCCCTCCCCTTCGCGCGGGTCCGTGCCGGCCCGGCCCCCGTGCAGGGTAGCCCCGGGCGGCGTCCTCCGCCCGGGGCACGTCCTCAGCGGTTGAGGGCGCCGAGGTCGACGCGGACCTGGGAGCCGGTGATGAACTTGGCCTCGTCGGACGCGAGGAAGGCGACGGTGTTCGCGATGTCCTCGGGCTCGACCATCTGGTAGGGCAGCGTCGGCATGAAGATCGCGCCGAGGGCCGGCTGCTGTCCGATGAGGTCGCCCATCGAGTCGTCGGTCATGCCGGTGCGGACGCCGTGCGGGTGCACGGTGTTGACCCGGATGTCGTACTCGCCGAGCTCGTTGGCCAGCACCTTGGCCAGCCCGGTGACGCCGTGCTTGGAGGAGGCGTAGTGGGCGAGGAAGGGCAGTCCCTTCAGGCCCGCCACCGAGCTGGTGATGATGACCGAGCCGCCCTGGCCCTGCTCGATGAGGGCGGGCACGGTCGCCTTGATCGTCTTCCACACGCCGGTGAGGTTGACGTCGATGACGTCCTGCCACTGCTCCTCATCCAGCTCCCAGGTGCGGCCGTAGTTGACGATGCCGGCGTTGGCCACCACGACGTCGAGCCTGCCGAAGAGGGCGATGCCCTCCCGCACCGCCTCCTGGAGGGCGCCGAGGTCGCGGACGTCGACGTTCTTGGCGAGGATGCGCCTGCCCTCGGCCTCCACGAGCTTGACGGTCTCGGCGAGGTCGTCGGCGGTGGCGGCCGGGTACTTGACGTACGGGCTCGCGCCGCCGTCGATGTCCACGGCGATGATGTCCGCGCCCTCGGCGGCCAGCCGTACGGCCTCCGCCCGCCCCTGACCGCGAGCGGCTCCGGTGATGAAAGCCACCTTGCCTGCCAGCCGACCCATGTCCCACCTCCACGCCGACGCCTGCCCCCGAAGGACGAGGCGTACCGATAAGGGTTCGCATCCTGCCAGGACAAAAGCTGACAAATCAAGCTTTCTGGAAAAAAGAGTGCTCACTATAGGGAGGTAGGAGCGAGGGGAGAAGAGAGACTCTCAGTCTTCACGGCCTCTCCGCCAGTTCAAAGAGGGCCCTCAATACGGGGCCGCCCGCGCCCCCTCGGGAATCCGCCGGCCGGTCCGTCCCCGAAGGGCGTTGACGGAGTTGCATAGTTTTCCTACCCTTTAAGTAGGTAAAGAGCGCCGACGCCAAGCCCCGGCTGGTCGGCCGGCAACCCTCGTTCCCGCGCGGGGTGCCCCGGGGAAGACCTGGCGGCATGGCATCCCACGCCGCAATGAGCGGGGCCCCACCGGGGGCTCCTGGCGGAAAGGCACGCACCCCCCATGTACACACTTCGCACGTCGGCGCTCCTAGTGGCGGGGCTCTTGGTCCTCGGCGCGTGCGGCGGTGAGGGATCCTCCGAGTCCGAGGCCGCCGACACGGGCAAGCCGGTCAAGGGCGGCACGCTCGTCTACGCGGTCAACACCGAGCCGA
>JAFACJ010000495.1 GCA_023425615.1 Actinomycetes bacterium | reverse complement strand
ACGTTGACGTTCTCGTCCGGGATGGAAATGCCGTCGGGGGTGGGGAGCCGTGGGCGGAGTGGGGGGAGGCCGGACTGGAGGGGGTCTTCGGGGAGGGGTTGGCAGGTGTCGAGTTGGTCGTGGATGGCGAACTGCTCGCAGAGTTCTGTGGCCAGGATGTTCTGGCAGTCGCTGTAGGCGGCCAGACGGCCTCTCCAGTAGTCCCGGTCTTCGCTGGCGGCGTTCTCGATGGCTTCGATGGCTTCTTCGATGCTTTGGCGGAGCGAGGTGTGCGTTTGCCGGATGGCGTGGGACATCGCTCGCAGGGCGGGAGTCCGCCCGAGGTCGGCGGGGATGCTGAGCAGCAGCAGAGGAGGGATCGGCCTGAGGACGCGGGTCTTGTGCGGCTCGGTCATCGGACCACCTCCGTCATGGGCGCGGCCACCGGGGAGGCGGGCAGCTTCCAGGCCGCGTAGACGACCTTCCCCGTGGGGGTGGCGGGATGCCAGCCCCAGTGGTCGGCCAGGACTTCCACCAGGGCCAGTCCTCGGCCGTTGGTGTCCTGCTCGGTAGCGGTCCGTGGCTTGGGCGGTTGGGAGGAGATGTCACCGACCTTGACGAGCAGGTAGGTGGAGGTGCGCAGCAACTGGACGGTGAACGTCTCCGATGCGTGACCTCGCGGTTCGGAGGTGCGTTCGGTCTCGGCGACGGAGTTGGCGGCCAACTCGGTGACGACCTGGGTGCAGGGGAAGACGAGATCGTCCAAGTCCCAAGTGGACAGGCGGTCGGCGACCGTATGCCGGGCGAGTGGGACCGACGCGGCGACCGCTGGGAGACGCAGGCTTTCGGCTTCGAGCAGTTCCCCGTCTTCGTCGAGGTGGAAGGCGTCAGGTGACATGGGTGAAGTCCGTTCTGGGATCGGAACCCGGCCTGGGCGGTGTTCCGGACGGATGGTCGGACGGCGCGGAGAGCCGTCCGAGTGGTCGGCGTCCTTCAGCGGCATGAAGTGCCCGGCTTCTGGGGCAGCGGATCCGCAGTCACATCATTTGGACCAGGTCCAATGTCACACCCGAGTAGAGCTGTTGTCAATGGACCTGGTCCATACTTGTTTGCTATGGGTGCATGCGAGAGTGCCGGAAGATCAAGGGGAGGCCGTCCATGACAGCCCGGTATCAGGAGATCGCCGACGACCTGCGAGAGCGCATCGAAGCAGGCGGGTACCCGGCGGGCGGCCGTCTGCCCGGCTACCGGGACCTGGCCCAGACCTACCGGGCGAGCAAGGACGTCATCCGCCGCGCGATAGCCGAACTGGAATCCGAGGGCTTGGTCGAGGCCGCCCAGCGCCGCGGCATCATCGTGCGCCCGCGTACGCCCCGACGCCGTATCACCCGGGACACCACCATCAGACGCTCTCGCTCCGGATACGTCTTCCCCGGAGCCAGCACGCCCGAGGAACGCTGGCTGCCGGTGATCCCGCCTCGTCGCAGCATGCAACCGGCTCCCGCCGATATCGCCGAGCTACTGGAAATACCTCCTGGGGAACCGGTGCTGCGCCGCCGCCGCGTCATGGCCCCGGCGGGCGAACCCCCGTTCGACATCACCGACTCCTGGATCCACCCCCAAGCCCTCGCCGACGCCCCGCAAGCAGGTGAGATCTCCACCGGGCCGGGCGGATACCTCGACCGACTGGAGGAAGCCGGCCACGGCCCGCTGACCTGGACCGAACGCATCCGCGCCCGCATGCCCACCGCCGAAGAAGCCCGGCTACTGGCCATGCCCCGCTCGGGTATGCCGGTACTGGAGCTGACCCGCACCGGCCTCTCGGCCCGCACCGGCCATCCCGTAGAGGTCACGGTCGTACTCATCCCCGCCGACCGGGGAGAGATCACCACGGCTCTGCACCGCGACGACACCGCCTCCTGGCCCGTTCCCCCAGCCGACCCGGCTTGACGCGCTGAACGCCGACACATTCTCAACCGGCAGACCGCTCGGCAGCGGAGAGCAGATCCGCGGCGGTCCGCTGGGCGTACCCCTGCAGACGCGACTATGAAGGATGTCGCCGCCCGCTACGACCTCATCGGCCTGGACCGCGCTTCGTCAGGCGCAGCGCTCCGCTCGACTGCGTCTGACCCGTCGGCCTATGGCTCCGCTCGGCCGCCCCTATGAGTCCGCCGATATACCTGCCTGCGTTATCGGCCCAGGTGAAAGGACGTGTGGAGGTTCCACGACCGACCATCGAAGCCGACCAAGTCGATGCGGGAGACGGTGGCCGAGAACGGCAGGTGGGGTGAGAGGTCCCGGCTGATCTGGTCGAGGACGTGGTCGGGCTGGCGGAGTGCCACGGTCAGATGCGGTGGCGTGTCGGGGTACTTTCCGCCGTACGGAGGGCATTGGGGCCAGCGTGTGACGACGTCCTGGATGATCCGGCTGAACGGGCCTGCGGGCTCGGGCGACAGATACACCAGGTCGGGCTGACGCCCGGTCCGATGGAACTCGATGTCGAAAGCCGGGTGGGCGGCGAAGATCCGCCTCAGTTCGACGACCACCGCGGCGTCGATACGGTCCAGGTCCAGGAACGGGAAGAGCACGGTGACGTGAGCAGGGGCCCCGGAGGCTGCCGAGCGGTCGTACTGACTGCGCCAGCACCCCACGATGGGCTCGGCCTCGGGAACCGCCACGACCAGCGCGGTCATCCCCTCTCGGTAGGAAGTGGGTTCGCCATCTGCCATGTCGGCCACCCTACGGCGGACCGCCTGGCATTCGGTGCGGCCAAGGTGCCCCGACCGGCCGGAAGGCGGAAATCGAGCGGCGACCTGCAAACAGCCGTCCGGACCCATCACCAACGCGCTGGGAGCTGGGCTCGCGAGCTGCGATGTCTCCATCGGCCCGGTGAGCCCGGTCGATCGACGAGGCGCGGAGCATTCCTGGAACTGAGGGCCCATCGGGGTCACACGCCTCGGTACGGCCGTGAGCAGAACGCGATGATCTGAGGTGTCTCAAGGTCAATCGGGGATCCTCCGTGATCGGATGAGCTGCACGCCGCCACCCGTTCTGCTCTGCGGCCGGAGGGAATGAGGCGGTCTCTCAGGGGCCCGTGCAGGTGGATCCTCCTCACGTCTGGGCCAGAAGAAGGCGAGAGGCCAAAGCGCCAGCAGGACCACGGGCATGACGAAGGCCAGGGAGTTGAGGAGCACGAAGTCACCGAGTTGCTCGCCTCCTCTGAACACCACGATGACCGTCGGGCCGATGAACAGGAAGATGACCGCGCTGACGAGGAGGGCGATGCCTTCGTCTTGGCTGATCAGGTCGTGCATCGTGGGTCTCCCTTCATCGGTTTCGGTGCCGGGTCCGCTCGGGCTTGGGGCCTCGATAAGGGCCGGGGTCGGTGGCGCGTGAGCTGATGATGACGGCTTGGGTGATGTCGTAGGGAAAGCTCTCTGCCGCCAGGTCCGCGGCGTTGGGCGTCGTCAGCTCAGGACGTGGCCTGCCCGGTTGGCCGGTGTGGATGCGGGGGTCGCGGGCGAGGTAGGGGGCTGCCTGGCGCATGGCATCCAGGTGTTCGGCGCCGGCCTCACGGAAGCGGTCGTAGTGGGGCATGCCGTGGGGGTGCAGTTCGCGGAGGCGTTCCTCGCAGCGGACGACGACCCGGGCCGCATCCGGGCGGTCCTCGGCGTAGGGGATGGC
>JAFACJ010000447.1 GCA_023425615.1 Actinomycetes bacterium | reverse complement strand
CCGAGCACCGAGGTCCGCAAGCTGGTCGCCGGGCCCGGCGTCTACATCTGCGACGAGTGCGTCGACCTCGCCCACAAGATCGTCGGCGAAGAGCTGGAGAACCAGAGCTCCTCGGTCCGGTTCCCGTCCTGGGAGACGCTCACCGACGAGGAGATGCTCGGGCACCTGTCGCGGTCGGGCAGCGTCTCGGCGCAGGTCGAGGCCGACCTGCGGGCCTGGGTGCTGGAACTGCGGCGGCGCGGCGTCACCTGGACGCGCATCGGGCAGGCGCTCGGCGTCACCCGCCAGTCGGCCTGGGAGCGGTTCTCCGGCGAGGAGTGACCGGCGACCAGCAGCACGCCCTCGGCGGGGTGTCGGGAAACCATCTCATCCCGACACCCCGGAAGGCAGCTCCCTCTGCTTGGGGGCTGGGTCACCTTCGGAAGCCGAGGGCCGTTCCGATCCTTCTCACGGGCCCTCTCGGTCGCTCGGGCGGGATCAGTCGGCGGGCTCGCCGAACCAGCGGGAGAGGTGGTCGTCCAGGTCCTGCTGGTCGTCGCCGATCCAGGCGACGTGGCCATCGGGACGTAGCAGGACGCACGGGACGTCCAGTGCCGCGGTGGGGTCCGCGAGGTGGTCGACCCGGTCCGACCAGCCGCCGACGGTCAGGCGTTCGGTGCGGTCCAGCAGCAGGCCGCGGCCGCGATGCAGCAGACCGTAGAGGCTGCCCTGTTTCACGTCGATGTCGCGCAGGCGGCGGCCGAGCAGGTCGTGGCCTTCGCCGCCTTCGCCGAAGTCGTAGCGGACGCCGATCGCGGTGATCTTCTCGATCAGATGGCGGTTCACCTCGTCGAAGTCCATCAGTTCGGTGAGCAGCCTGCGCACGGCCTGCGCACCCGGTTCGGTGGACAGCAGTTCCGCCTGGGCGCGGGTGTTGTCCAGCACCTCCTCGGCGACCGGACGACGTTCGGCCTGGTAGGTGTCCAGCAGTGCTTCCGGCGCCCAGCCGCGGATCTGCGCGGCCAGTTTCCAGCCGAGGTTGAACGCGTCCTGAACGCCCAGGTTGAGGCCCTGCCCGCCGATGGGCGGATGGATGTGCGCCGCGTCGCCGGCCAGCAGCACCCGCCCGGCCCGGTAACGTTCGGCCAGCCGGGTGGCGTCCCCGAAACGGGACAACCAGCGCGGGGAGTGCACGCCGAAATCGGTTCCGGCGATGGCGCGCAACTGTTGTTGGAAATCCTCGAGGGTGGGCGGTTCCGCGCGGTCGCTGACTCCCGCGGCGGGGACGACGACGCTGTAGACCTCTTCGCCGAAGGGCCTGAGCCAGAATTGCTTATGGGTCTCGCCGATTTCGGCCATCTTGGCGGCGATCTCCTCCTGCGGGACCCCCACTTTCATCTCGCCCATCAGCGTGTCGTTGCGCGAGGGCTCGCCGGGGAAGCCGACACCGAGCAGTTTGCGCACCGTACTGCGCGCGCCGTCACAGCCGACGAGGTAGCGCGCACGCAGCTGTTCCCCGTCGGCCAGTTCGACGGTCACGCCCTCGTCGTCCTGCTCGAAACCGGCCACCGCGCAACCGCGCCGGACCTGCGCGCCCAGTTCGAGCGCATGTTCTTCGAGCAGGCGCTCGATGACCGGCTGCGGGATGCCCAGCAGATAGGCGTACGCGGAATCCAGGCCCTTGGGCACGGGTTTGTTGATGGCGGCGAAGAACCCACCGGCCGGACGCCGTCTTCCGTGTCGGAGAGCGCGCTCCAGCAGCCCGCGCATCGCCATCAGCTCGAGGCTGCGAATATGCAGCCCGACGATGCGGACGAACGACTTGGGCTCGGTTTCCTTCTCCAGAACGAGTACCCGCACATCGTGCAGCCTCAGTTCGGCGGCCAGCATCGCACCGGTCGGCCCGCCCCCGGCGATGACCACGTCGAACATGGGGTGCGCGCGCTCAACCGTACCGTTCGACGACGACTCGGCGGTGACCTGCGAAGAATGCATAGGTGTTGCCTTTCGGAAGTGCCTTGTCAGCGAGGCGCTCCCGGCGACACCTACATCAATCGCCAGCCGTGACGAAAAGAGGGAGCACCCACATCACTACAACGTTCATGGGTCTCACCCCCTCGGTCCGTGTCACGGTCGACTGCAAGCTACAAGCCCGAGCATCCCCCCGTCCAATCCTTTTCCCGTTTTCGGCTCCCCCTTCCTCCCTGAGGACCGGGGTCGACCTTCCCCTTGGGGGCAGACCCCATCATCGGCTGCTGTTGCACCATTGCCTGGCCTGCGACTACGAACACGACCCGGCCATCACAGAGTCCCTCATCTGCGGCCACCCCACCACCGGCCCTGACCCTGACCCTGGAACGCATCCGATAGAGCCCGAGGATCACCCCTCCAAACACGCTACTAGAACGCCGCATGGCCCTTCCAGGACTTCTCCCATAGCGGGGGAGGTCGTCCTGTTCGACCGGTCTCAGGCCGATCGAACGGGGATTTGGTACGACGCGCGAGACCTGCCGCAAGCCCAAGAAGCAGGAAAGATCGCCGTAGTCTTCGCCCAGGCGGCAAAAGACGGCGACGGACAGACCGACGCGCTCAACGAACTCTCGGCCTTCTACAGCTACGAAGGCGATGCGCACCGAGGGGAGCGCTACGCACGCCGAGCCTTGACCGTTCCAGGGATCTCCCCCTGGCAGGAGGGCACAGGCATCCATGAGTCTCGGCAGGGCTCTAGGATTGCTTAGCGAAAAGCGACACTCACGTATAATCCTGGACAAAGCGCAAGAAATCGGGGCCGATCTACCCGATTTTCAGCGTGCGAGATTGACCGGCAACGTAGGCGTCGCCTTCTACGAACAAGGCGATTGGGGGACCGCACACCACACCTTCCGCGAGGCCGTGGAACTCATCTCCTCAACGTCTCCCTTGCTCGGAGCGAACTACCTAGCCCGCCAGGTGCAAGCGGCTCTAAGGGCGTCCCAGCCCCTCCTGGCCGCCGAACTGATGAAGCCCCTAGGCCGTAGACACCCCTGGTCTCCTCAGCACGCCTAGACGGCTACCTGGCCGAGATCCTGGCTCTCTCCTCCCCGTGGGAGAAGAGAGTTCCAGAGGTCAAAATCATGTGCCAGCAACTGAGAATGCTCTTGGCGTAGCCGACCGTGACAGCGGCGGGGAGTCGCAGCAGAGAGCCCACTCCGCCTAGTTCGGTCTGCTCCCGATCACCCTCACATGATCGGGAGCAGACCGTATCCACAGGTCAGAAGCCACCGACCGCCCCCACCGATCCCCGTCCCTCTAGGGCTTGACTCCGGCCCGGATTTCGAACCCTGGAAGGGACGATGAGGACCGGCAGCGCCTCTATCTGAAGGAGGTGTACGACGCGTTGCGACCCCTGGACGGGGCGATGAGAACGCCGTGGGGGCCGGGGCTTCTTGCGTTGCGCGACCCGGCGGCCAAAGCGCGCCGAACTCTTCGCTCGCACCGTCCGCCGTACGCTTGGATGCGCTGTGATGCCATCGTCTTCCTCGTCTTCGGCTCAGGCTGCCCGGCTACGTCTGGGCGGTCGGCTTCGCGCGCTCCGTGAAGAGTCCGGACTGAACGGGCTCACGTTCGCTCGGGAAGCCGGGTGGAAAGACTCCACGAACGTAAGCCAAGTCGAACTTGGGAAGCGGGTCATCACCGCCGAGCACGTGAAGCTGTGGTGCCAGGTATGCGGGGCCTCGGAGGGAGTCAGAGCATCCCTGCTGGCCGAGCAGGCCAACGTAGCGAACATGTGGCTGACGTACGAGCAGCTCAATAGAGGCGGCCTGAAGGCGGCCCAGGAGTCCGTCAGGGAAAAGTACGAGCGCCTCAAACTGCTTCGGGTCTACCAGTCGAAATCCTTCCCTGGACTTCTTCAGAGCAGGGAGTATCTTCGCGAGATCCTGACGGGCGTCTGGGACGAGCAAGCGGTAGAAGCCGACGACCGCGAGGCGGACATTGCGGCAGCCGTCGCCGAACGGATCGACCGGCAATCGGTTCTCAAACGACCTGGCAAACGGTTCGTGTTCGTAGTGGAGGAGATCGTCCTCCACTACCGAACGATCACCGCCAAGACGCACCGTGCCCAGTTGGCCCATCTGCTGGACGTGATGCGTCTACCTTCGGTGTCGCTCGGCGTCATCCCCATGGACGCGGACCGGCGCGGGATTCGCCCCCGAGAGACCTTCATCATTACCGACGACCGTCTTGTGAACGTCGAACTGGTCTCCGGCTACCTGTCACTCACCGATCCCGCAGAAGTAGGTAAGTACCTGGCGGTATGGGAAACGCTGTTCGGCCTTGCCGTCCATGGTGATGCGTGCGCTGAGCTGATCGAGGACGCCCTTACCGAGCTTCGCTAGAGCTTGTGGTCGGCGTGCGGAGTCGCACGCTCCCAGGC
>JAFACJ010000442.1 GCA_023425615.1 Actinomycetes bacterium | reverse complement strand
TCTCCGGCTGGCAGCCCGAACTGGGGGCGCTGCCGCCGCGGTTCGGCGAGCTGTGCGAGGGGCTGCTGACCCGTGACCGCAAGCGCCGCTGGGACGCGGAGCGGATCCGGCGCTGGCAGGCCGCTGCCAAGACCGCCAAGGCGGCCAAGGGCGCGGAGGCCGTCCCCGACCGCCCGGCCGAGCCCCGCGTGGAGAAGACCGTCATCGTGGAGCGCACGGTCGCGAGCATCAGCGCCCAGCCCCCGCCCGCGAAGGCGGCGAAACCCGCGAAGCCCGCGAAAGACGCGAAACCCGCGAAGGCGGCACCGCCCGCCGCGTCGGGCGGCGTCGCCTTCGCGGGCAAGGTGCACACGGGCAAGAAGTCGCTGGCCGAGGCGCTGCGCAAGCAGGGCGACCAGGCCGCGCGGCACTTCTTCCAGAAACCCGGGCAGAAGGCGGCCGCCGGCGGCCTGACCGAGGCGGGGAAGGCACTCGTGGCCTGGCTGCGCGGACTCGACGCCTCTCCCGAGCAGAACCGGGAGCGGAACGAGCTGGTAGCGCGGCTGCACCACATGGCGCCGAACCCCCACCTGAAGGTCCTGCACCTGCTGCGGTGGCTGGATCCGGGCGGGGCCGCCGTGTACCGGGGCCAGGCGGTGACGGTCGCGGCGATCGGCCGGCAGTGCATGCACGCGTTCCGCCAGGGCAGACCGTCCTCGCCCATCTGGGGGGAGATCCTCACCGACGAGGAGATCCTCGGCGCGTTGGCGGGCTTCTCCGCCGCGGCGGAGCTGGAACCGGCGGTCAAGCGCCTCCGCACCCTCACCGCGCAGTGGCGCGATCTGGAGGCGCTCCCGCAGATGGCGCCGGTGGCGCCGCGGGGTTCGAAGCCGGTCCGCTACCTGCTCCTCATGAGCGCGCTCCGGCGGGACAAGGACCTGAAGACGTTCGCCTCCCAACGGCCCTACGCCAAGACCGGCAACCACACCCTGATGCGCAAGAAGGCGGAGGCGCTGGACCCGGGCCTCGGGATCGTCCTCCAGATCATGGCGGCGGAGACCGCGCCGTCGGTGTCACGGCGGTCGCCCGAGGAGGACGGGGAGAAGCGCAGGCGCCGCGCGGAGCTGGAGAGCAAGGTCAAGACCTGGCAGCGGGAGGAGCAACGCCGTCTGCTGCGGCAGAACCGCAAGGAGGCGCTCAACCGGCACGCCGTGTGGACGCTCGTGTGCGCCGCGCCGCTCACCGCGCTCGCGGTGTACTGCGCCCCGTTCCTCAGCCTCGGCGTCCAGGGCGTCATGGTGACCGCGGCCCTGTACGCGCTGGTGCACCTCGCCCGCGGCGGCCGTACCGCGTGGGGGCTGGGCGGCGCCTACCTGCCCCCGTTCCCCCACCTGCTGTCCTGGCGCGCGGCCCGCGCCCCGCGGCCGCCGATCCCGCCGGAGGAGCGCTGGCCCGAGGCGCTGACCTGGGCGCTGATGGCGCCGCTGATGTGGCTGATGGCCTACTCCTTCCCCGAGATGCTGCGGATCGAGGAGGACGGGTCCTTCGTCTCCGTGCTCGGCACCGTGTCCCTCGGCGTCATCTGGTGCGGCAACGTCTTCGCCGCCTACCTCCTCAGCGGACGCGCCAACTCCTGGGACGGACGCCACCGCCGCGCCCTGCGGGAGTACGAGGAGGCGCGCAGGGCACTGGGGCGCGGCGGGTCATGAGGCGGTCTTCGTCCGGTAGGCGGAGATGGCGACCGCCAGCGGGTGGTCGGCGCCCAGGTTCCCGGCCGCCTGCCCGATGAGCCACTTCAGCTTGCGCTCCGCCTTGGCGTGCTGGCCCCGCAGGTGATGCGCCCGCGCGGCGCCGAAATGCGCGGCGATCCAGCCGAGCCGGTCGCGGAGCCCCTCGTCCTGCAGATCGCCGATGAGCTTGCGGAACTTCTCGTCGGCCCGCGCGTGATCGCCCTTCACCAGCGCCCGCTCGGCCTCCTCCAGCCGCTCCCACACGCCACGCCGGGCGGAGACCTCGTGCGCCTTGCCCGCCTTGGCCGTCGTCTTGACGGACTTGGCGGGAGCGGAGGCTTTGGCGGGAGCGGAGGCTTTGGCGGACGCAGACGCCTTGGCGGGCGTGACGACGGCCTTGGCGGGTTTGGCCGGTGCGGCGGCCTTGGCGGGCGCGGCCTTGGCCTTGGCGGGCGCGGCCTTGGCCTTGGCGGGTACGGACGCGGGCGGGAGGTCGCCGGTCATGGTGGAGAGGTCGTGCGCCTCCTCGACGCGGGGGAGCGGCGCCCGCGGCTCGGTCCGCAGAGCCTGGAGGGCGGCGGAGGCGGTGGGCCGTGCGGCGGGGTCGCGCGCCATCATCCGGCGGACGAGGTCCTTCAGCGCTTCGGGGACGCCGTGACGCTGGATGGGGGCGGGCATCGAGGTGAGGATCTGGCGGAAGAGCGTCCCGTAGTCGGTGCCCGTCATGGTGAAGGGCTGCTTGCCCGCCAGGAGCCAGTACAGGACGACGCCCGCGGAGTAGACGTCGCTCGCGGGCCCCGCGGGCCTGCCCTCGCACTGCTCGGGCGACATGTGGCTGGGGGTGCCGAGCCGGGCTCCGGCCTCGGTGAGGCGGGTGAGGTCGGACGTGGGCATGCTGGCGATGCCGAAGTCGCAGACCTTCAGCCGCCCCTCGTTGTCGACCATGAGGTTCTCGGGCTTGATGTCGCGGTGCACGACGGGGTCGCTGCGTCCGTGCGCGTAGGCGAGGGCGGACAGCAGCTGCCGCACGTGCCGGACGGCGTCCTCGACGGGCAGCGGTCCGCGCGCCGCCAGTTCCCTGAGCGTCGTCCCGTCCACGTACTCCATGACGAGGTAGGGGTGCCGGTCGTGCGTCCCGCAGTCGACGATGCGGACGATGTTGTCGTGCCCCAGGGTGCTCAGCGCCTGCGCCTCGCGGGCGAACCGGGCGAGCAGCTTGTGCTGGTCGCGTCCGGGCACCTGGAGGAGCACCTTGACGGCGACCCGCCGGCCCAGGCTGAGCTGCACGGCGCGGAAGACCTCGCCGAACGCGCCCTTGCCGAGCCGTTCGTCAAGGCGCCACCTCCCGTCGAGCACCATGCCGGGGGAGATCCCACGGTTCGTTCGGTACGCCGGGTTCATCTGATCCTCCACCACCCGCGCATCATAAGCCGGTCATTCGCTACCTTCAGGGGATTCGCCTCGCTCGCAGCAGGTCGCTTAGCCGTTCGTCTAGGAAATTGCTAACCGAATGGCTAGACATGCGATCAAGCGCTCGCTAGCCTCAACCCGCTTACCCACAAGTAACCACTTCCTGTCCGCGCTCTCCGAAGTGCGCGTCCCCCCTGGCAGCGAAAAGAGGTAGATGGTGAGTTCTCCATCTGAGATCAGCCGCCGTTCCCTGCTCGCCGGAGCCACGGCCGCCGCGGGCCTCGCGGCGCTGAGCCCGTCGAGGGCGGCGGCGTCATCGCGCAGACGGGTGCCGGTGACCCGCGAGGAGCACCGGCTCGTGATCATCGGCTCGGGCTTCGGAGGCGGCGTGGCCGCCCTGCGGCTGGCGCAGGCCGGCGTCCCCTCCCTGGTCCTGGAGCGCGGGATCCGGTGGCCGTCCGGCCCGAACGCCGAGACGTTCCCGCACGCCTCCTCCCCCGACAAGCGGATGTTCTGGCTGGGCTCCCCCGCCTCGATCTTCGGGATCCCCGTCCCGGGCTTCGAGGCCCCCTACACCGGGCTCCTGGAGCGGGTGTTCGGCAACGGGATGGACATCATGTGCGCGGCCGGCGTCGGCGGCGGCTCGCTGGTCTACCAGGGCATGACCCTCCAGCCCTCCGAGGCGGTGTTCAACGCCACCATGCCCCAGGGCCTCGACTACGGGCGCATGAACAGCGAGTACTACCCGCGCGTCGCGAACATGCTGAAGCTCCAGACCGCCCCGGACGAGCTGATCGCCAGCAAGACCTACGCGCCGGCGCGGGTCTTCGCCCGCAACGTCGAGCGGGCCGGCTACCCCCTGTCGAAGATCCCGATGCCGATCGACTGGGACTTCGCCCTGCGCGAGCTGAAGGGGGAGATGAAGCCGTCCTACACCAACGGCGACTGCGCCATGGGCGTGAACAACGGCGGCAAGCACTCGGTCGACGTCACCTACATCGCCGCGGCCGAGGCCACCGGACTGGTGACCGTCGCCACCCGGCACAACGTCACTGGCGTCGCCCTGGCCAAGGACGGCCGCTGGGAGGTGACCGTCGACCGCATCGGCACCGACGGCACCGTGCTGGAGAACAAGATCATCACCACCAAGGCGCTGGTCATGGCCGCGGGCCAGGCGGGCACCACCAGGCTGCTGATGCGCGCCGCCGCCAAGGGCCAGATCCCCGACATGCCCGACGGGCTCGGTACCAACTGGGGCTCCAACGGCGACCGCATCTACCTGTGGACCAACCTCGCCGACGACTTCGGCGCGCCCCAGGGCGGCCCGGTCATCTACGGCAGCAAGGACTGGTCGGACCCCGCGACCGCCAACACCATCATCCAGGCGTCCATCCCGCCGACCCCCAACCTCCGCTCCACCATGCTCGTCGGCTACGGCGTCAGCGCGGGCCGCGGCCACTTCGTCTACGACGCGGCCAAGGACGACGCCGTCCTCCAGTGGCCGGCCAAGGCCGACGAGGTGCTGTTCAAGAAGATCAACGAACGGGCCAAGAAGATCGCCGGCCCGCTGTCCACCCTCCTGGACACCACCGCCGCCTACCCCTCCACCTGGCACCCCCTGGGCGGCGCCTCGATGGAGGTCGTCTGCGACCTTGACGGACGCGTGAAGGGCCACCGCGGCCTGTACGTCCTGGACGGCGCGCTGATGCCCGGCCACACCGCCGCCTGCAACCCGTCGATGACGATCGCCGCGGTCGCCGAGCGCGCGACCGACGGCCTGATCGCCCACGACGTGGGCACCGCGATCTGACACCCCTCGTGACGCCCGGGGCCACCGCGCCGGTCCCGGGCGTCATCTCTTCGCGCCACGCCACCGGTGGCCTTCGGCGTCGCGGGAACCGGCGGGAACCGGAGTACGGCTCGCGGCGTTCGAGCGGTATGGCTTTCATCCTCTTCATGACCATTCCCGGTCTGGTGCTGCTGCTGGTCGCGCTCGTCGCCGTCGACAGGATGGGGCTCGCCGCCAACCGGCGGCTGCGGCTGCCCTGGCGCAGGGAGGAGTCGGGGCGGCCGGTCTCGGCGGCGGGGATCGATGAGATGCAGGCGCTCTTCTACGCCACCAAGCGCTACGAGCTCGACCAGCGCCGCACCTCGCTGATGCTGCGCGATGAGGAGAGCGACGGGGCTCCGCCGCGCAGCAGGGTCGATCTGGACGGAGGTACCGCCGTCATCCGCGGACCCCTTATCTGAGGGGTTTTTGGGCATTGATGACTTTTGCGGGGTCTGTCACACTGAGGCGGTTTACTCGTCGGTAACCTCCCACCCCCCAGAGGATCCCGTATGAGGCACCTGACCCGTTGGACGGCGCCGTTGGCGGTGGCCGGGCTGGTCGCGAGCACCATGTCCCCGACGCCCGCGGCGGCCGGGAGGCCGGCACGCTACGGCGTGGTCGTGCAGAAGGACGTCCGGGTCGCGATGAGCGACGGACTCGACCTCGTCGTGGACGTGTACCGGCCGGCGAAGAACGGGAAGGCGGCGCCGGGCCGCTTTCCCGTCATCGTCACCCAGACCCCCTACAACAAGACGATCCCCGGCGCCTCGATGGCCTCGAGCCATCTCGTCTCCCACGGCTACGTCCAGGTCGTCGCCGACGTGCGCGGCACCGGGAACACGGGCGGCAAGTGGGACGCCTTCGGCAGGCGCGAGCAGAAGGACGGCAAGGAGCTCGTGGAGTGGGCCGCCTCGCGCGGGCGTCCCTGGAGCGACGGGCGCATCGGCCTGTACGGGGCGTCCTACGGCGCGATCAACCAGCTGTTCACCGCCGCCCAGCACCCGCGCGGCCTGAAGGCCATCTTCCCCGTGGTGCCGATGGGCGACGCCTACCGCGACGTCGTCGGCACGGGCGGCCAGCTCGGGCTGGCGTTCGTGCCGCTGTGGATGGCGGGGGTCGGCGCGCTGGGCCTGCTCCCGCCGAGCTACCGGCAGAAGGACCCGGAGAAGGCGGAGCAGGTGCTGCGCGAGCACTTCGGCAACATCTCCGAGTTCCAGAT
>JAFACJ010000415.1 GCA_023425615.1 Actinomycetes bacterium | reverse complement strand
TGTAGACGTGGTCGGCACCTCCGCCGAGGGCCGATCCGGTGACGAACTCCCGGCGCCGTTCCTGGCCCACGTGGTAGCAGCGGATCATCCACTCGAAGCCGCCGTCCACGCTGGCCAGCTCGGTCAGGCGCTGCCCGTAGGTGACAGTCTCGCTGCGCTTGTAGGTGCGGTCGCGGGGCTGAGCGGTGTGGTCGCCGACGCCGAGGTGCAGGCCGATGTCGGCGTTCGGGTCGGACTGCATGTGCTCCACCAGGTCTGCGGCGAGGAGCTCCTGCGGGCGGTTCGTGAACGTCAGGTCCGACCGGATCTCCACGTGGTGCAGGTAGGACTCCAGCGAGGCGCCTTGGATCTCGACGCTGACGTTCCCCCGGTCATCGCCCTGCGGGGTAGCCGACCAGATCAGGTACGTGCCCCAGAGCTCGGCGTTGCGGTAGATGTGGCACACGGTGCGGCCGGGCCCGGACTGGACCTCATCGGGCCGGGTCGGCACGATGCGGCGGACCTTCGAGGCGACGCGGGCGTTGGGCACGGGAATCGTGGCGCTGAACGCGCCGGGTTGGATGATCCTCCTGTCGAACCTCACGTCTGCGAGCTCCAGGGACACGATGTCGGTGTCCGTCAGCAGGTCGGCGAACTGGTACCGGTAGACGGCCATGGATCAGCCGCGGCGGGTGGCGATCAGTCGGCTGCCGGGCTGCATGGTGGTCAGCACTCCTGGGGTGTTCACACCCTGGGCCCACCGGACGGTCAGCGTCCCGGCGGTCGTCGTGGTGAGCCAGCCGCGGGCGTAGAGCGCCATCCAGTCCGTGTTGTTGCTGTTCAGGCGCCCGCCGAACCGGGGCTCGCCGTTGACGTCCTGGGGGATCCAGTCGGGCTGGCCGAGGCTGCCGTCGGGCTGGGTCGTGCCGCCTTTGCCCATCGCCATCCACGTCATGACCGAACCGGCGGGCGAGGTGAAGCCGATCTTCAGATCCGCATCGGAGTCCGCGGAGTAGTTGGCGATGAGCTCCACATCCCAGTCGCCGGGCGGTAGGCCGGAGATGGCGAGCTGGTCATCCGGCTGCCAGGTGTCGTTGCCGATCGGCTCGGGGTTGTTCTTGACGACCACGCGCGGGATGCCAGCCCATATCCATGCGCCGCCCCGGTAGACCTGCGGATCGCCCGCGTCCAGGCGCCAGACCTGCATGCCCTCGTGCGGGGTGAGGGTGTCGCGGTCTGCGGCGTCGCGGACCAGGAGGAGCCCGCCGTTGGTGGCCGTCCAGCGCCTCTTGTCGACGCGGACGGCGCTGACGTTGAACCCGCCGCCGCCGACGCTCGCGCCCGCGGGGACGGGCACCTCCCACAGCAGCTCCGAGGAAGCGGGTAGGTCGCTGGCCCCGCCGCCCGCGTTGCCCTTCAGGACGCGCACGCGCACGTCCTGGAAGCCCGAGCTGTCGTAGGCGTTGTCCCGTACCTGCACGATGACGCGGTCGGTGCGGGTGACGCTGGCCTCGCCCGGGTCGAACTCCAAATCGAGGGCGGCGTCGTTGTGGACGATGTAGCCGCCCTGCGACGCGCCGGATGTGCCGTCCACCCAGGCGATGAACGGCGCGACGGTGGCGTGCATGGGGGTCGTGCCGACCAGGTCGGCTGCCCCGGTGCCGGGTGCCAGGCCGCCGCGGCGGTCCAGGAGCCCGGACGCCGACGCATGCCCGAAGAGGCTCAGTGCCAGGCGCCAAGCCTCCGGGGTGTCGCCGTTGAGCGTGATCATGCGGACGGCCACGCGGCCCCCTCTACATATAGGCGTCGCGGTAGCGCACGACGCAGGACGATCCGCCGCCGAAGCTGGCGGCGCGGTACGAGATCTCCGAGGTGCCGGGCTGGAGCGTCCACAGCTCCGGCGGCACGCAGCGGGCGGTCATGAGGTACAGGCGGTCGGCGCCGCCCAGCGTCGCGGTGCCCTCGCGCGTGTCGACGACGAGCGTCTCCCCGGCGGCCAGGGTGATGCTGAGCTCGATCGTCCGGCCGGTCCGCAGGTTGGTGACCGCGGGCACCTCGCACGGCCCGGTGATCTCCAGGACCGGGCTGCTCTCCACGTCGCCTGCGTTCGTGAGCTGGCGGGAGCCGGAGTCGCCGCCCGATCCCCAGTTCAGCGGCCACGTCAGAGGCCAGGTCAGGCCCGAGGGCTCGGTCGGCTGGCCGATCGTCACGGTGTACTCGGTCGGGCTGTAGAGCCGCGGGTCGGCCGCCGTCCACTGCACCGTCGCGTTGCCCCTGCCGACCCCGTTGCGCGGCTCGTTCGGCATGAGGCGGGACGTCACCCGGGCGTACAGGAGGCGGGTCTCCCCGCCCTTGGTGCGGATGACGAGCGGTTCATCCTCGTCGGAGTCCTCGTCGGACAGGGCGAGCGTCTGGCGCAGGGCGGTGACGATCGGCCCCCACTCCCAGGTGAGGTCCACGTTGACGAGCAGGTCCCAGGTGACGACGCGCTCCTGCGCGAGGTACCTGCCGGGCCACGCGCCGTGCCGCGACGGCCGGAGGACGTTGCCGGAGTCGAGGCCGGGCAGGTCCTCCAGGCCGGTCATGTTCAGCCACCGGTACGGGGTCCCGCTTCCCAGCAGGATCCCGCCCCACTCGACCTGGCCGTCGCGGGTGATGAGGTCTCCGGGGGCCACCGTCACCCCCTCGCCCTGGTCAGGATCAGCAACTCCTCGCCGGTGCGCCGCGCGTTGCCACCCGGGGCCTCGTGGTAGTTCTCGATGTTCACGGCGGCCTTGGGTGCGGCGTTGTGTGTGCCGATGACGCCGTTGACGGCCGCGCCGGGCCGCCTGATGCTGGAGCTCCCGGACGGGCCCGCGGTGTCCTCCTGAGGGCCGGAGCCCCGGCCGCCCTTGCCCTCCCCGGCGGCCTCGCCGAGCTTCGCGACCTTGTCGAGCTTCTCCTTGGCGGCCTTCTCGGCGGCGGCGACTGCGTTCGTCACGGTGGTGATCAAGTTGGTCGCCAGGGTCTCCATGGTCGCCTGCAACTCATCGAGCTGACCGGTTAGGCCGGTGAGGAAGCCCCGGCCCGCCTTGGCCCCGGCGTCGTAGAGGTGGTCCGCGCTGAACTCGCCGAGGTTCTTGGCCTCCGCGTCGATCTCGTTCTGCACGCTGGTGATCTCGTTGACGGCCTGCTGCCCGCCCTGGGCGATCGCGGAGGCCAGGGCGCCGGCCTCCTCGGGGCCGGACTCCATGAGCTGGCGGAGGACGGTCTTGGACAGGCCCTGCGCGGCGAGCTGCTTGATGTCGCCGGCGAACTTCCGCAGGGTGGCGAGCCGGTTCTGCAGGCCGGTCTTCAGCTCGGACGCGTTCGGATCGACCTGGTTGCCGTCGGCGTCCTCCACGGTGATGCCGAGAATCGAGGCCGACGACATGGCCTGACCGGTGACGGTGTCGCGGAACTGGAGCGCCTCCTGGAGCCGCTCGTTGATCTTCGCGCGCTCGTCGGCGAGGACTTGAAGCCTCGCGCTGGTGCCCTTGATCTGCGCCTGGAGGCGGTTGTCGAGGCCAGCCAGGCCCTTGATGCCCGCGAAGGCGTCCCGAACCATCTTCGACAGAGAGGCCGCCGTCGACTTGACGGTGTCCGACGACATCGAGGTCAGGCCCTCAAGGAGGTCCTCGCGAGCCTCGCGAATCCGTGCGAGTCCGGCCTTGAGGGTCTTGACCTGCGCTTCGAGCTGCGCCATCAGCTTCCGGTGGGCAGCGGCGATCTCGGCTGCCAGAGAGCTGCGGCTGCTGCCCGTGCCACCTACTCCCGGGCCGAGGTCGTGGCTCCAGGTGGTGCCCACGACCGGACCCCCGGACCGCGTCCCGCGGACCCCGGGCGTCCCGCGGTTGATGCGGTCGAGGGTGCGGACCCCGATGCGGCGGGTGGCCGCCGCGGAGAGCACGTACTCGCCGTTGGACAGCATCGTCGGGATGCTGTCTGAGGTGCCGGTACCGGGGCCGGTGACGAGACCGCCGCCGGCCTTGCGCTTCACATCAGCCGCGCTGGCTCCGCCGATGTAGCCGCGCTTCACCGTGACGGTGATGGTCTTGCCCTGGAGCCGGTCGAGCTCGGTCTTGGCCTCGCGGAGCTTCTTCTGGAGATCGGCGATGTCGGCCCGGAGCTTCGGCCGCTTCTCCTTCGGTACCTTGTCGAGCTGGTCCTTCGCGGTCTTGAGCTTGCTCTGGAGGTCGGAGATGTCGGCCTTGAGTTGAGGTCGGCGGTCGAGCTGCTTGTACAGCTTCTTGGCTTCAGCCTCGCCGAAGCCCATCGCATCGGCGACCTTGAGGAAGGCCTTCTCGCTCGGGAGTACCGCACCGGGCATCAAGCCGAAGGTCTTGGCCAGATTGTCGACCTGCTCCTTGGCTTCCTTGTTCTGGCCGGCCAGCGCGTACAGGACCGGGAGCTGCTTCTGCAGAGTGGCGCGGGCCTTCTCGCTGCCGCCCTCCAGGCGGGTGGTCGCCTGATACATGTCGGTGACGCTGGTCAGCGCACCGGAGAAGTCCTGCGCGGCCTGGAGGGCGGCAGCGGAGTTGCCCTCCATGTTGCCCTTGCTCTTCTTGAGGGACTCGGCAAGGGACTGGAAGCTCTGCTTGAGCTGGGTATTCGCGTTGAAAACGGCCAGCGACGGATCGAAGTAGGCGGCGAGGGCGTCGGTGATCTCCTTGACCGCCTCGTCCGCCTTCTTCACGCTCTCCGAGACATCCCGGGCCCCAGCCGCCGTCTTGACGAACGCAGTCCCCAGATCCAGTGCGCTGACGGCCGGCCGGTCGAAGTCGATGCCAGGGATCTTGTCGACCAGCCACGCGATGCCACTGCCGACCTTCGCCAGGCTGGCGATGGTGTAGGCCGTGACGTCGATCAGGGCGGTGAATCCGCTGATCAGCATGCTGAGGAAGCGGGGGTCCGCAGCGTCGGCCAGCGCCGAGAAGTCGTAGGCCAGGTGCTGGAGCATCACCTGCAACTCGGAACCCAGGACACTCAGCAAGGGCCCGAACTTGGCCGAGACCCCGTCGATCATCGGGCCCCACTTGGAGAGTCCGGCCGCAACGTTGGACACGAACCGCTCGACGACGGGTGCCATGGACGCGAACGCCCTGCCGAGAGAGGGCGCCAAAGAGTCGAAGGCGGTTCCGAGGGTCTTGGCGATGCCGATCAGGGCGGGCTCGAAGGGGGCTGCCAGATCCCGCAGGCGGCCGACCACGTGGTCCTTCAGGTCGCTGAAGGCGTCTTTCACGCTCTTGGCTGAGGAAGCGGCCTTGATGCCGAGGGCGGCGATCGCGCCACCCAGCCCGATAGTGATCGCCGACGCCGCCGTGCCCGCGATGATCGGCAGTCCGGTCAGGACGGCGCCCAACTTGATCAAGGCCCCGTGTGGGCCCTCGAAGAACTTGCCGAGCCCCTCGCCCAGGGATTGCAGCCGCTTACCGAAGCCGCCCAGTAGGTCCCAGACCTTCCCGAACGCGGCGCCGATCCCCCCTATCCCCTTCTTGGCGAGATTGCCCAGGCTGGAGAACGCCTGCCCGAGGCGGCCCCTGGCGGCCCGCCACCCGCGCTCCAGTGCGGCGCCGAGTCCGCGCCCGCCCTCCTCGCCCTCGCGCCCGAACCGGTTGCGCAGGTCGCGGAGGTGACCGACGGAGCTGCGGAGGAAGGCGCGGCCGAAGCCATCCCCGGCGGCGCGGCCCTCGGAGGTGAACCGGTTGCGCAGGTCGCGGAGGCGGCCGATCGCATCGCGCCGGAACCCGTCCAGGTCGCGGCGTGCGCCGGCGAGACCGCGCCGCATGTCGTTGTCGACCCTGAGCTGGGCCACGAGGGTGCCGAGGTTAAGCGCCATCGTCTCCCACCCCCTCAGACGGAGGCCGCCCGGAGGCGGCGGCGAGATGGCGGGCGATGCGGGTGTCGGGCTCGGTCAGCAGCCCCTCGATCCGGGAGCGCAGCCAGCTCCACGGGCGGGAGGTCATGAGGGCGTCGTCCCAGATGTCGATTCCGTAGGTGTCGTGCAGGTCAGGGTCGATGAGCTGCCACTGCTCTATGACCTGCCGCCACGTCGGGCCTGTTTGGGCTTCTTCTTCCCAGCCCTCGTACCACTCCCAGAGGCCGGTCGATTCGTCGTACTCTCCGCACCCCCGGACGCCGGGCGGGAGCCCTCGCTGCCGGGGGTCGAGGCTTCCCCCTGGTCTTCACCCTCGGAGCCCTGCCCCGGGCTGGTCCAGTAGGTCTCGGCCATCGCCTCGCCGTAGACGACCCAGATCGCCGCAGTCAAGCCGGCGTGCTTGGTCTCATCCAGGGAGACGCCATCTCGCGCCATCTCATCCCAGATGGGGCCCAGGACGCGCCGGTAGAGGCTCTGCTCCTGGTCGTCGGTGAGCATGGCGGTGTTGGCGCGGGCTTCGGCCTCGTCCCATGCCTGCTCGATGACCTGCTTGTCCTTGGTGTCGGCGGCCTTCTCGCCGATCCACATGAGCTTCTGCACCCATGCGCCGGTCGCGGCGTCGGGCTCGGGAATCTTGTAGACCTTGCCGCCGATGGGCAGGTCGAGGGTCGGCCTCTCGACGAAGGTCCGCAGGTCCTTGAATGCCACGGGCTACGCCGGGTTCGTGATGCGGTTGCGCCGACCCTGGCCCGACAGCGTGACCGTGGCCGTGTCCAGAGCGGACGGTCCACCACCGCCCGGAGACCAGGCGACCGAGGCATACCCCTGGTACGCCTCGGGGCCGCCGTTGCGGTCGAACCAGCGGATCTCGACGACGGAGGTGCTGCCGAACTCGTCGTCGCGCACCCGCAGGTATTCCTGGCCCGGGTCGTAGTTCCCGCTGTTCACGCCGACCTTGCGGCCGAGGGCGACGGTCACCGACCACGTGGCCATGGTCTTGACGGACGAACCCCACCCATCGTTGTCGTAGTCGCCGTCGTCTTCCATGGTGGGATCGCTGGCCGGGGTGAACTCGCGGATGGCGCGCACCTGGGTCCAGATCGGCGAATCCGACGTGCCGGTGTTGACCTCCAGCTTGAACTTCCTCGCGAGCGTCGAGACGAGCTGCTCGTCGGAGGCGCCCGCCGCGTTGACGGTGAACCCACCAGACAGCGTCACCGCGCCGGGGCCGAGGACGACGTTGCCCGCGCCCGTGGCGCTGAAGGTCGGCGTCGTCAGCCGGATCAGGGTCGTCGACAGCGCCTGCCACTGGTCGGTGGGGACCGTGACGCTGTTGATCGCGATCGACGTGACGTCGTCGAGGTCCGTGCCGGTGATGTGGTGGACGGTGCCGCCCGTGATCGGGCCGGACGCCGGCGTGATGCCGGTGATGGCGATGGCCATGATTGCCTCTCTCAGTCGGGCCGGTGGATCGTCGGCCTGCTGGCGATTGCGTAGTAGTTGTCGCTGCGCATCCACCGGAGCGAGGGGTCCTGGCCCAGCAGGGCCGTGGACTCCCGCCAGATGCGCGTGGTGTAGACCCGGCGGCCGGGCCCGCCGAGGACCAGGCCCGCGGCCTCGTGCAGCACGTCGAAGGCCGCGTCGGAGTAGTCCCAGGCCGTGGCCGGGTCGGTATCGCCTCGCCATAGGAGCTGGAAGCCGACCTGCACATCGGCGGTCCCGTCTCCGGGCGGGTTGGCGTAGATGGACAGCGCGACCACCGGGTCCAGGTCGTCGGGGAGCTGCTCCAGGAC
>JAFACJ010000408.1 GCA_023425615.1 Actinomycetes bacterium | reverse complement strand
TCCCAGCTGACGAACTGGCTGAAGCACGCCAACTACAGCCTCGACAGGTTCCTGCGCGAACCAGGGCCCGAGGGCGCGGGCACCCCGCTGGCGCGCCTCTGCCAGGTCAACGTCATGCAGCAGCTCGACAACCTGCTGAGCTACCCGTGGCTGAAGCGCAAGGTGCAGGTCGGCGAGGTGGAACTCGTCGGCATGTACCTGGACCTGGAGACCGCCACGGTGCACATCCTCGACGCCGAGCGCGGGGAGTTCCTCGCCGTCCCCGACGAGGTCATCCCCGTCGAGGGCGACTCCGAGGGAGCGGCGACCTCCGCCTGAGCCAGGACCGGCACACCGGAGACGAGAGACAGAAGGCCCCGGCCGGCCGCGCGCCGCCGGGGCCTCACTCTGCCGGCCGCTCCAGCGCCCTCCCGCCCGGCGCGCCAGCGGTGTCCGCGCCAGCGGCGTCCGGGGGGCCGAGGACGCCGGGGGGAGCCACGGTGTCCGGAGGGGGCACGGTGTCCAGGAGACCGGTGGCCGCGGTGTCCGGGGGAGTGTCCGCGGTGTCGGGGAGGGCCGGGGCGGGATCCGCCAGGAAGGGCGTGATCCAGGCGGGATTGACGGTGTGGGCCAGGCGCAGGGCGTCCTCCTCCGACAGGTCCAGAGCCTCGTAGGAGCCCTCGCCCGCGCCGACCGCGATGGTCAGGGTCACCAGGTCGCGGCGGCGCTGGAAGAGCGACTGGCGAAACCGCCAGCCGACGACGGCCCGGTGCTCGATGATCTGCTGGGTGCGCACCAGGGAGCCCGAACGCACCGACAGGAGCCTGCCGTCGGAGGCGTGGCCGAGCTGGGCGTAGCGGTCCAGGGCGAGCGGGACGGCGCCCAGGGCCAGGACGGCGGCCGTGTAGGCGAGCCACAGCGGGCCGGTGAGGACCGACAGGACGCACACCGCGACGGGAGGCAGGACCGCGCGGGTGAGCCGGCGGGTCCGTGCCGCCTTCGGATGGCGGGCCAGGGACTCCTTGAACTTCCCGACCACCTCCTCCGTCACGGCGAAGGCGGCTTCGCGCGGAGCCGTGGGCAGTAGCCTTCCGCGCTGCTCGGCGTCGCCCAGACCGGTGACGAGAGCGGTCAGCCGCGCCACATTCTTACGGCGCTCGAGGGGATTGTCGCGGAGTTCGACACCGCGTATGCGGCGGCGTTCGAGCATCACGCTGCGCCGTGTCAGCAGACCGCGTTCGGCGACGAGCGCGCCCTTCTCGTCCTCGCCGGGGACGGCACGGAGGGTGAAGTCCCAGTTGAACCAGGTGAAGACCAGGACGGACGCGACCGGCATCGCCGCCACCAGGAGCAGGACCACGGCGATCACCGCGAACGGCGGCAGGCCCACGACCTGGTCGCCCAGATGCGTCAGGGTGCCGCGGGAGACCAGCCCGAACTCGCTGATCAGGTTGTAGAGGGTGCCGAGGAGGCTGCCGATCAACGCGAACGGCGTCAGCAGGTAGGCGCCGCTGAGCGGGGCGTACCGGTACCAGGTGGGGTCGGCGCGGGCGATGACCTGCTCCTGCGACGGCTCGGCGCGCGAGCCGAGCAGCAGCTCCCGCAGCCGCACCGCCTCGCGCCGCGACACCGCGTCCAAGACCGCCTCGTCGCCGTCGGAGGCGGCGTCGACGCGGACCACCGCCAGGCCCAGCAGCCGGTGCGGGAGGCTGGCGGTGATGTCGACGCCCCTGACGCGGTCGAGGGGGATCGTCTTGACCGACCTGCCGATGAACTGGTGGCGCAGCTCGATCCGGTCCTCGCGGACGGTGTAGGTGAACGTCCACCAGCGGACGATCTGGTGGGCGAGCCCGAACCCCAGCGCGGCGGCGGCGAAGGAGAAACCCACCCAGCCGTCGCTGACGAGCAGGGCGGTGACGGCGACCGCCAGCAGCGCCAGCGTCTCCCGCAGCGCGCCGATGATCCAGGTGAGCGGACTGAGCCGCCGGGTGGCGCCGTCCGCGGCGCGGAGCCGGTTCATGTGGCGTCGTCGCGCAGCGCGTGGGCGCGGTGCGCGAGCTCGGCGGCAAGGGAGGTGGCGGTGGGCAGCGGCAGCCCGGTGAGCTCCGTGGAGCCCTCGTGCGAGGCGGTGCTGATCCGCAGCGTGGCAAGGCGCAGCAGCCGCTCCAGCCAGTTCTGCTGGGCGTCGACCGTCTGGATGCGGCTGACCGGCACCAGCAGCCACTGGCGGGTGATCCAGCCGACGCTGAGATAGACGACGTCGGAGCTGATCTCCCACCGGTGGACCCGGTAGCGCCAGTAGGGGACGGCCACGACGGACAGCGCCGTCACCGCCCCCGCGAGCCAGGGCAGCCAGGGCAGGCGCCAGGTCCACTCGGCCCTGACCGCCCAGCCGTCCAGTCCGTAGGCGCAGCCCGTCAGCACCGCGCCGCCGAGCAGCAGCTCCACCGCCCACTTGGCCATCGCGCGGGCCGAGACCCGGTGCGCGGGGGGCCTCAACCGCGAGTTCACACAGATCACCCTATGCGGCCGCGGACATGGTCCTCTCGAATGTCGTACCCCGTGCGTACCGTTCGTGTTGTGGCCGGACGGTCCGGCCACCGGGACGAACGGCGGTGCCAGCGCGTCATCAGCGCGCGGGCGGGGCTCTCAGCGCTCTGCCAGCGGGGTGAGAGGGGCCGCCGGAAAACTGATGGCGTCACAAGGGGACGCGCGCCTACCGTGTGCCGGTCCGCGTGCGTCATGGAAGAGGAGATCACCTGATGACCTACGCCATCCAGGCCGAGAACCTGGTGAAGCGCTTCGGTGAGACCCGTGCCCTGGACGGGGTGAGCCTCGCCGTGCCGCCCGGCCGGGTGCTGGGGATGCTGGGGCCCAACGGAGCCGGCAAGACGACGACCGTGCGCGTGCTGGCCACACTGATCAGACCGGACGGGGGCCGCGCCCTCGTCGGCGGCCACGACGTGGTCAAGGAGGGGCACCGGGTCCGCGGGCTGATCGGGCTGACCGGCCAGTACGCCGGCGTCGATGAGATGCTCACCGGCACCGAGAACCTCGTGCTCATCGGACGGCTGCTGGGCCTCGGCCGCGCCGCCGCCAAGGACCGCGCCGCCGAGCTCCTGCGCCGGTTCGAGCTGTGGGACGCCCGCGACCGCGCCGCCAAGACGTTCTCCGGCGGGATGCGGCGGCGGCTGGACCTCGCCGCCTCGCTGGTCGGCCGCCCGTCCGTCCTGTATCTGGACGAGCCGACCACCGGCCTCGACCCGCGCAGCCGCAACGGGCTGTGGGACATGGTCCGCGGGCTCGCCCAGGACGGGGTCACCGTCCTGCTCACCACCCAGTATCTGGAGGAGGCAGACCAGCTCGCCGACGAGATCGTGGTCATCGACCACGGCAGGGTCATCGCCGAGGGCACCCCCGACCGCCTCAAGGCGCAGACGGGCGGCCAGGTGCTGGAGATCAGGCCGGTGCGCGAACCGGAGGCCGACAAGGCGGCGCTGGTCGTCTCCGAGCTGCTGGGCACCGTCCCCGAGGTGCGCCAGGGGCTGGTGTCGCTGCCGGTCGGCGACCCGGCGGTCATGCCCGCCGTGGTGCGGGCGCTGGACGAGGCCGGGGTGACGGTGGGCGAACTGTCGCTGCGCAAGGCGAGCCTCGATGAGGTCTTCTTCGCCCTCACCGGCCACAAGGCCGAGCCGGTTCAGTCACAGGAGTCAGGAAAGGAGGAGGCCGCCGTATGACCGCCGTGACCTCCGCACCCCCGGCGGACCTCTCCCGGAGGGTCTCGCCGCTCACCGCCCTGCGCAATGTGCTCACCCTGGCGTGGCGCGGGCTCGTGCAGATCAAGCACAACCCGATGGAGCTGGTCGACCTCAGCATCCAGCCCATCATGTTCGTCCTGCTGTTCGCCTATGTCTTCGGCCCGTCGATCTCCGGCAGCGTCTCGGCGTACCTGCCGATCGTCATCCCCGGCATCATCGTGCAGAACGCGCTGTTCGCCTCGATGAGCACCGGTTTCGGGCTCAACGTCGACATCACCAAGGGGATCTTCGACCGCTTCCGCAGCCTGCCGATCGCCAGGACCGCCCCGCTGCTGGGCCGGATCGTCGCGGACGTGATGAAACAGGCATGGTCGATGCTCATCGTGCTGCTGGTCGGCGTCATCATCGGATTCCGGATCGAGACCGGCCCCGTGGCGCTGCTCGGCGCCTTCCTGCTGCTGCTGGCCTTCACCCTGATGTTCTCCTGGATCTCGGTGCTGGTGGGCCTGAAGGCGCAGGACCCGGAGAAGGTCCAGGTGTTCGGCTTCACCGCGATCTTCCCGCTGACCTTCCTCAGCAACGCCTTCGTCCTCCCGGCCGAGGGCAGCCCGGATTGGCTGAAGTCCTTCATGACCGACATCAACCCCGTCTCCCAACTGGCCACGGCCATGCGCGGCCTGCTCATCGGAGGCCCCGTCTTCGAACACGCCCTGATCGCCCTGACCTGGGGCGCCGCCATCGCCACCCTCTTCATCCCCCTCTGCCTGCGAGCCTTCCGCCGCCGCGTCTGACCCCTCCACCCCCGACAGACGACCGCCCCACCCCGGCCGTCCCCCCGCCACGGCCGAAACGAAGGACCACCCCGGCGCGCCCTGCCCCAGAGCGCCGGGCCGACGCGCATGCCCGGCCCGGCGCACGCGCTGCACTGGACGAGACCGGACGGCACGCACGCCGCCCAGGAAGGCCCGAACCGGCGCGCATGCCGTGCCGAAGAGGTGGAGAGCGCCGCAAAGGCCCGGCTGGAAGGCCGGGCCCTTGCGGCGGTGGAGGGACCGGACCGGTGCGTATGCCGCGCTGAGGGTGGAGACGCGTAGAGGGGCTCGG
>JAFACJ010000375.1 GCA_023425615.1 Actinomycetes bacterium | reverse complement strand
CTGCTCCTGCGTCCCGACGGCCGTGTCGTCTGGGCCGGGCACGGCGCCGACCGCTCCGGCCTCGGCTCCGCGCTCCGCGCCTGGTTCGGCGACCCCGCGCGGGACTGAGAGGCGGCCACGATGCCCGAGACCTATCTGCGCGGGGTGGGGACGGCGCTGCCCGGCCCCGCCATCGACAACGCCGCCCTCACCCGCCGCTTCGCCATGCCCTCCGCGTGGACCGAGTGGGTCGACACGTTCGTCGGCACCCGCACCCGGCACTTCGCGGTGGACCTGGAGTCCGGCGAGGTACGGCACACGCTCACCGACCTGTGCCACACCGCCGGGGCGCGTGCGCTGGCCGCCGCCGGGCTCACCGCCGCGGACGTGGACCTGCTGGTGCTCGGCACGTCCTCGCCCGACCAGCTCATGCCCGCCGTCGTCAACGTGGTCGCCGACCGGCTCGGCGCCGACCGGCTGCCCGCCTACCAGCTCCAGTCGGGCTGCGCCGGTGCCGTACAGGCCCTGGACGTGGCCCGCCAGCTCCTGCTGGTCGGACGCCACCGCACGGCGCTGGTGCTCGGCGGCGACACCTGCGCCAAGCATCTGGACGTCACCCTGGACGCCACCCGGCTCACCCCCGCCGAGCAGATCAACGGCGTGCTCTTCGGCGACGGCGCGGGCGCGGCGGTGCTCAGCACCGAGCCGGGTCCCGGCTGCGCCGCGCTCGCCCACGCCTCGGTGGAGCTCGTCGGCCTGGGCCGCGCCCCCGGCCAGGTCGTCCACTGGTACGGCCGTGCCCGCCGCGACTCCGGCGAGCCCGCGGTCGCCGAGGACTACAAGGCGATCGAGGAGTCCGTGCCGCCGCTGGCCGCCGAGGCGCTCCAGGACGTCCTCGAGGCGCTGGACTGGAAGGACACCGACGTCGACTTCCTGCTCCCGCCGCAGCTCTCGGGCCGGATGACCGCCCGCATCACCGAGCATCTGGACCTGCCGCACGCCCACGAGGTCTCCTGCGTCGTGGAGACCGGGAACACCGGCAACGCGCTGCCGTTCTTCCAGCTCGAACTGGCGCTGCCCCGGATGAGCGCGGGGGACAGGGCCGTCGGGGTCGCCGTGGAGTCCAGCAAGTGGATCAAGGCGGCCTTCGCGCTGGAGAAGACCGGATGAGCACGGCCCGCGCGACGCTGCACGACCTCTACCGGTCCGGTGCGCTGGAGGCCCGGTACCCCGAGGTGCCGGGCCTGCTCACCGACCTGCCCGACGCCGAGTTCGCGACCGCCGGACGGCTGCTGGCCCGGCTGGATCCCGAGCGGGTCCTGCGCGAGCACCCCGGCGTCGCCGCCCTCAGCGTCGCGATCACCGGACACGGGACGCTCGCGCAGCTCGTCCCGCCGCTCACCGCCGAACTGGCCAGGCACGGGCTGCTCGCCCTGACCACGGTCGGCGACTTCGACGGCTACGTGTTCGACCTGGGCTCCCCCGGCAGCGACCTGTACGCCGCCGACCCCGCCCTCGTCCTGTGCGTGCTCGACCCCATGGTGGTCTTCGACGACCTGCCGCTGCCATGGCGGCCCGAGGACGTGTCCCGCGCGGCGGAGGCGAGGCTCCGGGTGATCTCGGGCCTGGCCGAGCGGTACCAGGCCACCGGTCACGGCACGCTGGTGCTCAACACCCTGCCGCTGCCGCGCCGGTTCACCGCCCGGCTCATCGACCACCGGTCGCGGGCGCGGCTGAGCGCGCTGTGGCACGAGACCAACGCGGCGCTGCTGCGGCTGGCCGACCGGTTCCCCTCCGTCGTCGTCATCGACCTGCTCCCGCTGCTCGCCGAGGGCGTGCCCGCGACCGACCCGCGGCTGAGCGTGTACGCGCGAGCGCACCTGTCGCCCGAGCTGCTCGCCCTGTACGCCCGCGAAGTCGGCCATCTGGCGCGCAACCTGACCGGCAGGACCAAGAAGGCGCTGGTACTGGACCTGGACGGCACCCTGTGGGGCGGGGTGCTGGGCGACGACGGGCCCGGCGGCATCGAGATCGGGTCCGGGCTGCGCGGCGCCGCCTTCGGGGAGTTCCAGCGGGTCGCCAAACAGCTCGGCGCGCAGGGCGTGCTCCTGGCCGCGGTGAGCAAGAACGACACCGAGCCGGTCGCCGCGGTGCTCCGCGACCACCCCGGCATGGTGCTGCGGGAGGACGACTTCGTCCGTGTCGTCGCGGACTGGGGACCCAAACCCGGCCACCTGGCCGAGCTGGCCGACGCGCTGAACCTCGGGAGCGACGCCTTCGTCTTCGCCGACGACAGCCCCTACGAATGCGGGCTGGTCCGGCACGAACTGCCGGGCGTCGCCGTCGTCCGGCTCGACGCCGAACCCGCGGGGCACGTCGACCGGCTGCTGCGCGACGGCTGGTTCGACACCCGGGAGCTGACCGAAGAGGACCACGCGCGCATCACCCGGTACCGCGACGAACTGGCCCGCCACGACTTCCTCGCCGGCTTCGACTCCATCGAGGAGTATCTGCACGGCCTGGACATCACCGTCGAGCTGTTCCCCGCCGGAGAGGCCGACTTCGCCCGCGTCTCCCAGCTGACCCTGCGCGTCAACCAGTTCAACATGACCGCACGGCGGCTCCAGCCGGGCGACGTGAGCGACCTCGCCGCCGAGCCGGACCGCCTGGTCCTCGCCGTCCGCTCGGGCGACAGGTTCGGCGACAACGGCCTGGTCGGCGCGGTTTTCGCCCGCCGCGGCGACCGTACCCTGCACCTGGACAACCTCCTGCTGAGCTGCCGTGTCTTCTCCCGCGGCATCGAACAGGCGGTCCTCGCCTCGCTGCTGCGGCACGCCCGCGCCGAGGGCGTCACCGAGGTCGCCGCCGCGTACCGGCCGACCGCCAAGAACGGGAAGGTCAAGGACTTCTACCCGCGGCACGGCTTCACCCCGGCCGGCGAGGACGACGGTGTCCTCGGCTTCCGCCACGACCTCGCCGAACTCCCCGCCCACCCCGGGCACATCAAGCTGACCGAGAGGTTCGGAGAACCATGAACACCATCGACGACTTCCTCGACCTGCTCCGCGACGAGATGGGTCTGGAGGTGACGAGACAGGACGCGGCAGGGCGGCTCGACCAGGTGGCCGGATGGGACTCGGTGCATCTGCTCACGCTGCTCGCGCTGGTGGAGCGGCGCACCGGGCGCAGCGTCCCGCTCGCCGACGTGCTGGAGGCCGGCAGCCTCCAGGAGCTGTACTCCCTGGCGGTGCCGCGATGAGCGCGCCGCTGGCCCGCGAACGCCGGCACACCCTGTACTTCCTCGACAGCATCCGCGGCTTCTCGCCCGTCCACCTGGACACCGAGGTCGATCTGACCCTGGTGCGGCGGCACCGCGCGGTGTCCGAGTCGCGCTGCTCGACCACCGCCTATCTGCTCTACACCGCGGCGCGGGTCATGGCCGCCCATCCGGCCGCCAACGCCGCGTCCGACGGGCGCAGGTCCGCGATGCACGACGCGGCGCACGGCAAGGTCACCCTCGACAAGACCATGAACGGCAGGCGGGTCGTGCTCTCCACGGTCCTGTACGACCTCGACCGCACCCCGCTGGAGGACATCCAGGAGCGGCTGGAGCACTTCCGCGACGGCGACCCCGACACGATGCCGGAGTTCGGGCCGGTCCGGCTCCTGCACCGGCTGCCGGGGCCGCTGGGCAGGCTGCTGTTCGGACTCGCCGTCGGCCCTCTCGCCCGCCGCTGGCGGACCATGGGCACCTTCGCCGTCACCTCGCTGGGGCACCGGCCCGTCGACGGGTTCCACTCCGTCGGCGGCACCACCGTCACCCTCGGCCTCGGCCGGACGCTGGACCGCCCGGTCGTCCGCGACGGGCAGGTCGTCGTCGCCCCCGTGGCACGGCTCAACCTGACCTTCGACCACCGGGTCATCGACGGCGCCGAGGCCGCCGACGTGCTGACCGAGATCAAGGAGTCCCTGGAGACCTTCGGCCGCCCCGTCGCGGGCGCCAAGGGAGAGGACGGCAGATGAACGACGTCGCGGAACTCAAGCGGTACATCGAGGTCCACGCCAAGGGCCAGGGCATCGGTGACTACCGGGAACTGCTCGGCCGCGTCCACGAGGACGCCGGGCGCGGCCCCGGCTCGTGGGCGGGCGAGTGGTGCCGGGCCGCCGAGGCGTGGGAGCGGCGCGGCAGGCCGCTGGAGGCGACGCGGTACTACGCCCTGGCGCGGTTCCCCTTCGTCGACGGGCCGGCCCGGCTCGACGCCGCAGACCGGTGCGTCCGGGCGTTCGACCGCTGGCGGCGCGACCGCACCGGCATCGAGCCCCTGGAAGTCTCGT
>JAFACJ010000369.1 GCA_023425615.1 Actinomycetes bacterium | reverse complement strand
TAATGGCAGCTGCTCCCAGTCGCGGAGGCGGCCAGGGCGGCGAGCGTCGTGACGGCCGTCGTGACGGACGCCGTGACGACCGCCGCGGTGGCGCCGACAAGGGCACGTCGTACATCGAGCGCGTCGTGGCGATCAACCGCGTCGCCAAGGTCGTGAAGGGCGGTCGTCGCTTCAGCTTCACCGCCCTGGTGATCGTCGGCGACGGCAACGGCACCGTCGGTGTCGGCTACGGCAAGGCGAAGGAAGTCCCGGCCGCGATCGCCAAGGGCGTCGAAGAGGCCAAGAAGAACTTCTTCAAGGTCCCCAGGATCCAGGGCACCATCCCGCACTGGGTCCAGGGCGAGGCCGCCGCGGGCGTCGTGCTGCTCAAGCCGGCCAGCCCCGGTACCGGTGTCATCGCCGGTGGCCCGGTGCGCGCCGTCCTGGAGTGCGCCGGCGTCCACGACGTCCTGTCCAAGTCGCTGGGCTCCTCGAACGCCATCAACATCGTCCACGCGACGGTGGAGGCGCTCAAGCAGCTCAAGCGTCCGGAGGAGATCGCCGCCAAGCGCGGTCTGCCGCTGGAGGACGTCGCCCCCGCCGCCCTGCTGCGCGCTCGTGCCGCGGGCATCGAGGCCGCGAAGGTCGAGGTGACGTCATGACCCAGCTCAAGATCACGCAGATCAAGTCGGTGATCAGCGAGAAGCAGAACCAGCGGGACTCGCTGCGGACCCTGGGCCTCAAGAAGATCGGCCAGAGCGTCGTTCGCGAGGACAAGCCCGAGGTCATCGGCCTGATCCGCACCGTTGCCCACCTGGTGAAGGTGGAGGAGGTCAAGTCATGAGCGAGGCTCTGAAGGTCCACGACCTCAAGCCGGCTCCGGGCGCCAACAAGCGCAAGACCCGCAAGGGTCGCGGTGAGGCGTCCAAGGGCAAGACCGCCGGACGCGGTACCAAGGGCACCAAGGCCCGCAGCACCGTGCCGGTCGGTTTCGAGGGCGGCCAGATGCCGCTGATCCGCCGGGTGCCGAAGCTCAAGGGCTTCAAGAACCCCAACCGTGTCGAGTTCCAGGTGGTCAACCTGGACAAGCTGGCTGAGCTCTACCCCTCCGGCGGTGAGGTCACCGCCGAGGACCTGGCGGCCAAGGGCGCGGTGCGCTCCGGTCGTCCGGTGAAGATCCTCGGTTCCGGCGAGATCTCGGTGGCGGTCCAGGTGAAGGTCAACGCCTTCTCCGGTTCCGCCCAGGAGAAGATCATCGCCGCCGGCGGGTCCGTCGAGCAGGTCTGAGTCATGCGAAACCGGGGCCGACCATCCGTGGCCGGAGGGTCGGCCCCGGCTTCGTCTGCTGTTAGCATTCGACGGGCTCCGCTGTGAGCCGCGTCATCGTAGGCTTGGGTTTCCATGCTGTCTGACCAGGTACACACGCGCAGGAGGAATGGTGCTCACCGCTGTCGCTAGGGCGTTCAAGACGCCCGACCTGCGCAAGAAGATACTCTTCACGCTCTTCATCATCCTCGTCTTCCGGATCGGGTCGCTGCTCCCGACGCCGGGCGTGGACGTGGGCGCGGTCAAGGCCGCGCTGGACGCCGCGGAGGAGGGGAGCAACAAGAACCTCTACTCCCTGATCAACCTGTTCAGCGGTGGCGCGCTGCTCAAGCTCTCGGTGTTCGCGCTGGGCATCATGCCCTACATCACCGCGAGCATCATCCTGCAGCTCCTCACCGTGGTGATCCCGCGCCTGGAGGCCCTGAAGAAGGAGGGCCAGGCCGGCACCACGAAGATCACGCAGTACACCCGGTACCTCACCATCGGGCTGGCGATCCTGCAGTCGACCGGCATCGTGGCCATGGCCGCCACCGGCAACCTGTTCCAGGGCCAGAACACCGGGGACCTGCTCTACAACACCGATCTCTTCACCATCATCACGATGGTCATCGTGATGACCGCGGGCACCGCCGTCATCATGTGGCTGGGCGAGCTCGTCACCGACCGCGGCATCGGCAACGGCATGTCGATCCTCATCTTCACGCAGGTCGTCGCGACGTTCCCGCAGCAGTTCGCCAACATCTTCACCTCCAAGGGCGGCTTCGTCTTCACGATCGTCATCATCGTGGGCCTGGCGATCGTGGCCTCGGTGGTGTTCGTGGAGCAGGCGCAGCGGCGGATCCCGGTGCAGTACGCCAAGCGGATGGTCGGCCGCCGTATGTACGGCGGTACCTCGCCCGACATTCCGCTGAAGGTCAACCAGGCCGGCATCATCCCTGTGATTTTCGCCTCTTCGCTGCTGTATCTGCCGCAGCTCGCCGGGCAGCTCTGGCCGGACAACGAGTTCCTCGCCAAATACGTACTGAAGTACCTTCAGCAGGACAACCCGGTCAACATGGCCATCACCTTCGCTCTGATCATCTTCTTCACGTACTTCTATGTGGCCATTACCTTCAACCCCACTGAAGTCGCCGACAACATGAAGAAGTACGGTGGTTTCATCCCGGGTATCCGTCCTGGGCGGCCCACGGCTGAGTACCTCGACTACGTGCTCACCCGTATCACCGCTCCGGGCGCGCTCTACCTGGGACTGGTCGCCCTCATCCCGTTGGTGGCGTTCGCCCTCATGGACGCGGCGAACGACTTCCCCTTCGGTGGCACCAGCATCCTGATCATCGTCGGCGTTGGGTTGGACACCGTGAAGCAGATCGAATCTCAGCTCCAGCAGCGTAGCTACGAAGGATTCCTCCGCTAGTGCGCATCGTGCTGGTGGGCCCCCCGGGAGCGGGCAAGGGAACTCAGGCCCAGTTCATCGCATCCCATCTGTCGATCCCGAAAATCTCGACAGGTGACATCTTCCGCGC
>JAFACJ010000160.1 GCA_023425615.1 Actinomycetes bacterium | reverse complement strand
GCTCGCCGGTGCCGGGCCGGGGGCTCGACAGGAGCTGGAGGGCTTCGAGGACTTCGGCCGCCTGCTGGGAGGTGTCCTGGAGGGCGGAGGTCTCCTGGACGGCCGCGAGGGCGTGCTGGACGGCGGGCAGGTCGGGGGTCGCCGGTTCGGCGGGGGGTTCGGGGCGCGGTTCGGCGGGGGGGAGCGCCGCGGGGCGGGGGAGGCCCAGCAGGACGGGGCGCGGGTCGCCGTCGGCGAGCTGGCGCAGGAACCAGGACGGGAGCAGTGCCTGCGGCGGCAGGGTGAGGTCGACGGCCAGCCACCAGGACGGGTGCGGCCAGACGGCGGCCAGGTCGGTGAGCTTCAGGCGCAGGTGGTGCTGGAAGCGCGGGCCCAGGTGGGCGCGCATCGCCTCGGGGGAGGTGTAGACGAGCACGTGGGTGCGGCCGTCGAGCTCGTGGGTGGGCCACAGCGGCTGGACGGTGTTCGCGAGGACCTGCTCGGCGGTCTCCGGCGCGAGCGGGACGATGAGGTCCGCTCCGGCCAGGACGCGGAAGTACCCCTCGGGGTCAGCGGCGTCGATCGCACCGGTGAGAAGGGTCTCCAGTGCGGTGGTGGGCTGCCATTCCTCGGCCACGTTAGCCACTCCTTGGGCGTGCTGCGGACCTGTCTACCTTAATGCGGGCCTGACGCGGCCCCGTTCTCCCTCTGTGGACGAAGCCCCGCCGGGTCGCCCCGGGAAACCGCGCGAACCGTCGCGTGACAGCCTGCGGACCCCCGTCCGTGCGCAATCATGGAGGCTCGTGGATCACTTCCGTGGAGGGTCGATGCGGGCGGGGAGTAGAGCGCTCATCACCGTCATGATGACGGTCACAGCGCTGTCGGGGTGCGGGTTCGTCGAAGGCATGACCGGCAACAAGAACGAGGTGTGCGCCGAGACCCAGAAGGCCTTCACCGACTTCGGCGCCAAGCTGAGGACTCTGCCGCCCACCGACAACGCCGCGTGGGGTCAGGCCGCCGGTGATTTCGCCACCTCTCTGGACGCGCTGGCCACCAAGGCCGACGACAGGGAACTCGGCGGGGTGCTGAAGGAACTGGCCGGCTCCTGGCGCACCGCGGCACCCGTCCTGAGCCAGTCCGGTGACGTCGCCCAGTTCACCTCGCTGCTGCGCGAGCAGCCGGAGAAACTGGGCGGCGCCTGCCGTTAGGGGACCTGTGGGGCGTCCTGCTGCACCGGCGGGTCCTGTGCCGGTTCCTGCGCGGGATCCTGGCCCTGCTGGCCGTCGGGTTCCTGGCCGGGGTCGGCGCCCTGGTCGGGGTTCTGCGGCTGCGGCTCTTGGCCGGGGTCCTGCGGCTGGGGCTCCTGACCGGGGTCCTGCGGCTGGGGCTCCTGGCCGGGTTCCTGGCCGGGGTCGGTGTTCGAGGGCCGCGGCGCGGGGTCGGACGGCTCGACGATGACGGGCGAGGGGTCGGGCTGGTAGGTGTAGTAGGTCGACGGCTCGGGGAAGTCCTTGACCTCCATGCCACGGGTGGCCTCGGTCATGAACGCCCGCCACACCTGGGCGGGCAGCACGCCGCCGTACGCCGAGTAGCCGCGCAGGTCCAGCGACCGGTTGGGGTACTTGCTGTGGAAGATGCCCACCGAGGTGGACATCTGCGGGATGAATCCGTTGAACCACACCGCGGCGCCCTTGTCGGTGGTGCCGGTCTTGCCGGCCGCGTCACGGTCGTAGAGCTGCGCCGAGGTGGCGGTGCCGTTCGTGACGACCTGCTGCATCGCGTACGTGGCGTCGGCGGCGACGTCCTTGCTGAACACGCGGACGCCGTCGACCTTGATCTGCCGGGTGCGTCCCTGCCGGTTGGTGATGGACTTGATGACATGCGGCGCGTGGAAGGTGCCGTTGTTCGCGAACGCGCCGTACGCTCCGGCCTGCTGCGTCGGGCTGACGTCGGCGACACCGAGGGCGTACGTCTCGGACTTGTCGGCGCCGTTGGCCGTCAGCTGCGACTCGGGGATGCCGAGGCTCTCGGCCATCGCGGTGACCTTGGGGTTGCCGATCTCCTGTGCGAGCCGCACGTAGGCGGTGTTCACCGAGTCACGGGTCATCTGGACGAGGTTGAGGTAGCCGTAGCTGCCGTGGGAGTTGGTGATGACGTGCCCGTCGGAGGCGGTGTAGGGGGCGCCGCTCACGGTGTCGGTGAGCTCCTTGCCGTCGGCGAGCGCGGCGGCCAGCACATAGGGCTTGAATCCCGACCCGGCCTGGGCGCGCATCCCGAAGGCGCTGCTGAGCTGCTCCTTGAGGTAGTCGCGGCCGCCGTAGAAGGCGAGCACCTCGCCGGTCTGGGGGTCGACGGCGCTCAGGCCGACCCGCTGCTCCTTGGGCATGTCGGAGGGGACGTTCTCGGTGACCGCCTTGACCGCGGCGTCCATCAGCGGCTTGCGGAAAGTGGTGACGATCCTGAAGCCGCCCAGGGCGAGCCGCCGGTCGGAGACGCCGTGCTTCTCCCGCAGCTCCTTCTTCGCCACGTTGACCATGTAGCCGATCTGGCCCTGGTAGATGTTCTTCTCCTGCTGCTTGACCGGGGTCGGGAACTTCAGCTTCGCGGCGTCCTCCTGGCTGAGGTCGCCCGCCGAGACCATCCCGTTGACGACGTACTGCCAGCGCCGCTGGAGCTGCTCCCGGTTGGCCTTGGTGACCTTCTGGTAGAGGCTCGGCTGCTGGATGGTGGCGGCGAGGTAGGCGCTCTCGGCCGGGTCCAGGTCCTTGGCGTCCTTCTTGAAGTACGCCTGGGCGGCGGCCTGGATCCCGTAGCTCTGCCGTCCGAAGTAGATGGTGTTGAGGTACTGCTCCATGATCCAGTCCTTGTCCTTGGACCGGCCCACCTTGAGCGAGACCATCACTTCCTTGAGCTTGCGGAAGACCGACCTCTCCTGGCTCAGCCCGCTGTAGTAGTTGCGGACCATCTGCTGGGTGATGGTCGATCCGCCCTGGACCTGGTGGCCGGAGACGGTCGACCAGAAGGCGCGGACCGTGCCCCGGAAGGAGACACCCGGGTCGGTGTAGAAGCTCCGGTTCTCGGCGGAGATGACCGCCTGCTGGAGGGGCTTGGAGACCTTGTCCAGCGGGACGGGCTGACGGTTGGTGCCCTCCTGCGCGATGATCGTCTTGCCGTCGGCGTAGTAGAAGACGTTGAGCTGCTCGCGCGCCTCGACCTGCTGGGTGGAGGGCACGGGGGTGAGGATGTAGGCGACCGCGAAGCCGACCACGCACACGCCGAGCAGGACGAGCACACCGTAGGAGACCCTGCGGACCAGGCGGCCCCGCCGGGGCGAGGGGGAGATGCCCTCCTGGCGGGAGGGGACGGCGGGCTCGTCGTCGCCGTGCTCCGGCTGCGAGTGCTCCTCGTTCTCGTTCACCATGCCCCCGTTACCTTTCCGTGACGCTCGACCCTACCCGAGCGGACACCGGCGTCCGCACCGCCCGGTGGGGTTTCGACAGGGCGGCGAGCGCCCGGGAGAGACGGGCATCCCTCAAGAAGACGAGCGGGGTGGCTCGAAGGTTGCCCGGAAAAACGAGAGACGGCCGGGCCCGCGGGGGACCCGGCCGTCTCACCGGTCAGTAGGAGGCAAGGATGTCGACGACGAACACGAGGGTGTCGGTGCCCTTGATCCCGGCGCTCTCGTTGCCCTTCTCGCCGTAGCCGTCGGCCGGCGGGATGGACAGCAGGACCCGGCTGCCGGCCTTCACGCCGACCAGCGCCTTGTCCCAGCCGGGGATGACCGCGCCGGTGCCGATCTGGAAGGAGGCGGGCTCGCCGTTGGCGTAGCTGGAGTCGAACTCCTTGCCGCCCCAGATGACGCCCTTGTAGTGGGCGGCGAGCTTCTGGCCCTTCTGGACGGCGGGGCCGCTGCCCTCGATGAGGGTCTTGACGGTGAGCTCCTTGGGCGGGTCGGCGTCGGGGACCTCGATGCCGGGCGCCTCGCCGTCCTTCTTGGGCTTGGTGACCTCGGGCAGCTTGGCGTCGTCCTGCTTGGCCATCTCCCCGGTGACCGGGTACTGCTTGGTCACGACGTCGATGACGAACACGACGTTGTCGCTGGCCTTCAGACCGGTCTCCGCGGCGGTGTCGCCGAGTTCCTTGACCGGCATCGTCACCAGGTAGCGGTCGCCGATCCGGGCGTCCTTGATCGCCTCGTCGAGCTCCTTGAAGCCGCTGCCGCCCTGGTCGGACCCGACGGGCAGCGCGGCGGGGCCGTCACCGTCCTTGGCGTAGGTGCTGGACTTCTCCTCGTGCTTCTTGGCGCCGGTCCACTGGTAGGTCTCGAAGTTGATGTAGGCGGTGTCGCCGGTCTTGAGCTGCTCCCCGGTGCCCTTGATCAGCTGCTCGGTGCGGCTGACGGTGTAGGGCTCGACCTCGGGGAAGGTGACCTTGGGGTCCTTGTTGAAGGCGCCGCTGATCTTGAAGTCCCGCTCCGGGCGGGTCAGCGCGTAAGCGCCGCCGGCGACGCCCGCGATGACGGCGAGGACCAGGACCGTGACGCCGGTCTGCCGGAGGCGCTTCTTGCGCAGCTCGGCCTTGTTGGCCGGACGCTTGAGGGAGCCCTTGCCCCGGTTGATGCCGTGCGGGGTGAAGTCGGTGCGGCTGATGTCCCTGGCGCTCGGCAGCTTCACACCGGGGGTCTTCTCGTTGTCCGACATGGTCCTCTTGTTTCCAGCTAGACGACATCAGGCAGGGGGATGGGGACACACTCTTCCAGTTCCGGCCTAAGGCCGGAGTGAAATCACCCCAAAATACCGGCTCCCGGGACGGCGGCCGCCCGGCGCGAGCTCAGCCTGCCATGTCCGCCGGGCCGAACTCCTCCGACCGGGAAGTGTATCGATCCCGTGTCCGGGACGAATCGGGCACAAATCTGCTGTTCCGGTGGGCTCCGTTGCCCTACACTCGGGCGCGACAAGCCTGCGCCCATAGCTCAGCCGGATAGAGCAACGGACTTCTAATCCGTCGGCCGGGGGTTCGAATCCCTCTGGGCGCGCTGCCTCACGG
>JAFACJ010000561.1 GCA_023425615.1 Actinomycetes bacterium | reverse complement strand
CTCCGGCGGCGCCCGCCGCCCCGGCCATCACGATGGCCATCACCCCGAACAGCACCCGGGTCGATGTCCCGGCCATGGCGATCCCCCCTCGGTCAAGATCGAGATCAACCTAACTTCGGCGGGACCGCTTCCCCGTTCGCGGACGGAGACCGGCGTTTTCCGGCTTCTCCCGTCGATCGTGACAGGTCGGCGCGGAACCGGGCCGGTGCGCTTCTCCTCGGACGAGGGAGGGACAGTCCGGTGCGGGAGATATGTCCGGTGTGCTGGTGTCGGGCTGGTACGGGCAGGTCCGGGACCGTGGCAGCCTGGTGTCCGTGACATCCGACAGCGGGAAGACCGGGACGCAGCCGGTCATGGGGAGGCCGCGCGTCACCTCGCGGGCGACGCTGGAGCGGCTGGCGTTCGAGCTGTTCGCCCGGCAGGGGTTCGACGAGACCACGGTCGACGACATCGCGGCGGCGGCCGGGATCGGGCGGCGGACGTTCTTTCGCTACTTCGCCTCCAAGAACGACCTCGTGTGGGGTGACTTCGAAGACCAGTTGCAGCGGTTGCGCGAACTCCTGGAGGCGGAGGGCACGCGCGCCACGATGATGGACGCCCTGCGCCGGGCCGTGGTGGAGTTCAACCGGTTCGACACCCGCGAGGTCCCCTGGCACCGCCAGCGCATGAAGCTGATCCTGCGGGTGCCGACCCTGCAGGCGGACGCCACCCTGCGCTACGCGTCATGGAGGCGGATCGTCACGGACTTCGTGGCCGAGCGCACCGGCCTGCCCCCGTCGGCGATGCTGCCGCGGCTCGCCGGCTACACGGTGCTGTCGGCCTCGATCGCCGCCTACGAGCACTGGCTGGCCGCCTCACCGGAAGAGGACCTGTCCGCCCTGCTCGACGCGGCGATCCGCCAGGTCGGCGCCGGCCTGGACGCCGTCGAACCCCACCCGCCCGCCACGGAACCCTGACCCACCCGCCGCCTTGTCGGGCGGGGGTCACTCGTGAAGGAGGGTGTGGGCGAGGAGTTCGCCGAGGAGGACGGCGGTGGCGGCGGGGCCGCGGAGGGGGGCGGTGGGGAGGATGGAGAGGTCGGCGACGCGTAGGGAGCGGATGCCGTGGACACGGCCATGGGAGTCGACGGCGGAGGACGGGTCGGCGGGGGAGCCCATGGGGGCGGTGCCGCAGGTGTGCTGCGAGGTGCCGAGGCGGGAGCGGATCCACCGGTCGAGGGCGGTGTCGTCGTCGAGGACGCGCGGGGCGGGTCCGGTCAGGCCGCGGGAGATCTCGGTGAAGGCGTCGGCGGAGACGAGGGCGGCGGTGGCGCGTGCGGCTTCGCGCAGGCGGCGGAGGTCGTCGCCGGTCTCCAGGTAGCCGTAGTCGATGCGCGGCCCCGCGGAGGGGTCGGCGGACATGGTGTGTAGGCCGCCGCTCGTCCGGGGGGTCTGGATGGAGGCGAGGAACGCCAGGGGCGCGCCGGGTACCGACACATGGCCGCCGACCAGGCCGGCCAGGGGCACGAGGGACTGGAGGATCTCCAGGTCGCCGGGGGCGCCGCCGGAGGAGGACAGGTGCAGGGCGCCGCCGAGCCAGGAGCCGGAGGGTTCGTCCAGCGGTGTCCGCGGCTCCCATTCCATGACGAGTTGCGGGTGGTCGCTGAGCGCGGCGCCGACGGCGGGGAGGTCGGCGACGACGTCGATGCCGGCGCGGGCGAGGTCGCGGGCGGGGCCGATGCCCGACAGGTGCAGCAGGTGCGGTGAGCCGAAGGCGCCCGCGCACAGGATGATCTCGCCGGCTTCCAGTACCGAGTGCCGTCCGTCGTGTTCCACGACGACGCCGGTGGCGCGGCCGTGGGCGATGAAGACGGAGCGGACCGTGCGGTCGCCGAGCACGGTGAGGTTGGGCCGTCCGAGCGCGCCGAGCAGGTAGGCGATCCCGGTGTTGACGCGCCGCCCGTCGACGGCGTTGGACGGCACGGGGCCGAACCCGGGGACGCCCTGGGCGTTCTTGTCCGGCTCGTCCGGGTAGCCCAGTTCGCGGGAGGCGGCCTGGAAGGCGGCGGCGGCCGGGTGCTTGAGGTCGGTGCGCCGGATCCCGACGGGTCCTGAGTCGCCGTGCGTGTCGTCGGCGCCGTAGTCGAGGTCGGTCTCCAGCGCCCGCAGGAAGGGCAGGACGCGCTCGTACGACCACAGGTCGTCGCCGCAGCGCGCCGCCCAGCCGTCGAAGTCCTCGCGTCTGGCGCGGATGAAGTAGCCGCCGTTGACGGTCGTCGAGCCGCCGAGGAAGCGTCCCCGCGCCGACAGGTACTCCCGGTCGGGGGTGAGGTGTGCCGGATGGGCGTGGACGGCGGGGTGTCCGGGCTGTGCGCCGGGGACGAGCCTGGCGTCGAGGAGGTCGTGCGGGAAGGCGGACGGGACGGGCCCGGCCTCCAGGACCAGGACGGTGCGTCCGGGGTCCTCGCTGAGCCGCGCCGCGAGGACGGCACCACTCCCGCCTGCGCCGACAATCAGGACATCTGGGAAGTTCATCCCGTCGTGCACCTTCCTTTTGGCACTCGATGTAACTAGTATCCCTCATGTCCGCGCCGGTGAGCCAGATCTCACCGCCGGGCTCCGCAACCCGGACGAAGGAGGTCAGATGAACGAGAACCAGCACGAGGAAATGGTCGAGTCGTTGATCGAGGAGGTCTCGATCGACGGCATGTGCGGCGTCTACTAAGAACGCATGCCCGAGATCGATCTCGACCGCGCCTGGGACCTGCACCCGCAGGTCTCAGTGCGGCCGGAACCCTTCGGCGCGCTCCTCTACCACTTCGGGACCCGCAAGCTGTCCTTCCTCAAGGACCGCGTCCTGCTGGAGGTCGTGAAGTCCCTCAAGGACGCACCCTCGGCGCGCGACGCGTGCACGGCGGCCGGCGTCCCCGCCCCCGATCTGCCACGGTACGGCGCCGCGCTCGGCGCGCTCGTCGGCTCGGCCATGGTCGTCGAAAGGAAGAATCCATGACCCTCACTCCCGAACGGGCCGCCGCGCCCGCCCACGGGCCGCGGCTGGTGGACCTGTTCGAGCACGGTCTCGACGCGCCGATCTGCCTGACCTGGGAACTCACCTACGCCTGCAACCTGGCCTGTGAGCACTGCCTGTCCAGCTCCGGCCGCCGCGACCCGCGCGAGCTGACGACCGACGAGTGCAAGGCCGTCATCGACGAACTGCAGCGCATGCAGGTCTTCTACGTCAACATCGGCGGCGGCGAGCCGACCGTCCGCTCGGACTTCTGGGAACTCCTCGACTACGCCACGTCCCACGACGTCGGCGTCAAGTTCTCCACCAACGGCGTGCGCATCACCCCCGAGGCCGCCCGCCGCCTGGCCGCCAACGACTACGTCGACGTCCAGATCTCCCTGGACGGCGCGACGCCCGAGGTCAACGACGCCGTCCGCGGGCCCGGCTCCTACGACACCGCGATCCGCGCGATGCAGAACCTCGCGGACGCCGGGATGAAGAACTTCAAGCTCTCCGTCGTCTGCACGCGCCACAACATCCCGCAGATGGACGCCTTCAAGGAGATCGCCGACCGCTACGGCGCACAGCTCCGGCTCACCCGGCTGCGCCCGTCGGGCCGCGGAGCCGACGTCTGGGACGAGCTGCACCCCCTGCCCGGCCAGCAGCGCGAGCTGTACGACTGGCTGATCGCGAGCGGCGACAAGGTGCTGACCGGTGACTCCTTCTTCCACCTGTCCGCCTACGGGCAGGCGCTCCCCGGCCTCAACCTGTGCGGGGCGGGCCGTGTCGTCTGCCTGATCGACCCGATCGGCGACGTGTACGCCTGCCCGTTCGCCATCCACGACGAGTTCCTCGCGGGCAACGTCCGGCAGCCGGGCGGGTTCGCCGAGGTGTGGCGCGAGTCCGGGCTGTTCCTCGGCCTGCGCGAGCCGCAGACGGGCGGGGCGTGCAGCTCCTGCTCCCACTACGGCACCTGCAAGGGCGGGTGCATGGCCGCGAAGTTCTTCACCGGCCTCCCGCTGGACGGCCCCGACCCCGAGTGCGTCCAGGGCCACGGCGAGGCGCTGCTGGCCGGACGTCCCGAGGACCGGTCGGCCATCCCCAAGCCGTCGGCCGACCACTCGCGGACCGCGCCACGCAAGAGCAGGCCGGTCCCGGTGCAGCTCTCCGTCCGCCGTCCCGACCCCGAGCGCCGCCCGGTGAGCGCGTGCGAGGAGAACCCCCTGGCGGGACTCACCCTCTCCTGAAAAGATCGCGGGCGCCCGGACAGGCGCCCGCGCCAACCCCTCGTCACCCCCGGGCTCCCGG
>JAFACJ010000102.1 GCA_023425615.1 Actinomycetes bacterium | reverse complement strand
CCGTTGCGCTGCACCCAGTCCCCGGTGTCCTGCGGGAACAGCGGCTTGGTGATCAGCTCGAACGGCTTGGGCGCCACGAGGTGGGCCAGCCCGGTGACGGCGAGTACGATTCCGGCGTTCCGCAGATCGGCCATGGTCTTCATCCTTTCGGTGGGAACCACACCCTATTGGACAGATCGTCTCACCGCTCCGTCGAGTGTGCTCTGGATCGCGGCGAGCCGGTCGGCCAGCAGGCCCAGGGCGCCCACCGCCCGGGTGACCGGGTCGTCCTCGGCGCCGCCGAGCGCCAGGGTGCGCAGATAGGCGGCCTTGACCTCCTCCCAGCGCCGCTTCTGCGCGTCGGTGAGCGTGCCGCGCAGCTCCGCGAGCTTCAGCAGGTTGGCCTCCGCGCCGCTGGTGAGCGTCTGCGCCTCGCCCAGGTAGTGGTCGTCGATGACCGACTCCAGCTCGGCCTCGTTCATCACCGGGACGATCTTCTCGGCCAGCTTGTTCATGTTCCGGTAGGAGCCCTGGAGCTGGAACGGCGGCTCGGTGCGGCTGGCGTCGGCCTGCGCCGCCGAGGCGATGTACGCCTGGTTGTTGGCGAGGACGACCCGCTGGACGCGCAGGAGCTTGCGCAGGACGGACAGGATCTGGTCGAGCTCGACCCGCGCGTAGGGGTGCGAGAGCTGGTCGTGGCGCACGTCCTCATCGCCCGAGGCCATGCGCACGAGCAGCTCCACGTCCTTCCTGTCGCGGGTGGACAGCGGCGCCAGGACCGGGGTGGACGGGAGGGAGTTCTCGATGTAGCTGAGCGAGAAGAGCTCCTCCCTGCCCGACAGCACATCGCCGAGGTTCCACACGTCCGCGCGGTTGGCGAGCATGTCCGGGATCCGGAAGCGCTGCCCCGACTCGGTGTAGGGGTTGCCCGCCATGCAGATGGCGAAGCGCTTGCCGCGCAGGTCGTAGGTCTTGGTGCGCCCGTTCCAGACGCCCTCGATCCGCCGCTGGGCGTCGCACAGGGAGATGAACTTCTGCAGCAGCTCCGGCGAGGTGTGCTGGATGTCATCGAGGTAGAGCAGGACGTTGCCGCCCATCTCCAGCGCGAAGTTGATCTTCTCGACCTCCTGGCGCGCGGTGGCGTCGGGCGCCTCTGCGGGGTCGAGCGAGGTCACCCGGTGGCCCAGCGAGGGCCCGTTGACCTTGACGAACACCAGGCCGAGCCGGGAGGCGACGTACTCCATGAGCGTCGTCTTGCCGTAGCCGGGCGGGGAGATGAGCAGCAGCATGCCCATCTGGTCGGTGCGCTTGGCGTCGCCGGCCGCGCCGAGCTGCTTGGCGAGGTTGTCGCCGATCAGGGGCAGGTAGACCTCGTCCAGCAGCCGGTTGCGCACGAACGCCGACATCACCTTCGGCTGGAACTCCCCCAGCCGCAGCCGTTCGCGCTCCTTCTCGACCAGCTCGTTGCGCCGCTTCTGGTAGGCGCGGAAGCCCGGCACCCGTTCCCGGTGGAACCGCCCGACCCGGGCCAGGAGCTCATCCAGGCGGATCTCCAGCCTCCGCTCCGAGATCCGCGGATGCGTGCCCAGCAGCCCTTCGGCGGTGCCGCGGATCGAGGCCGCGGAGTCCTGGCGTTCCAGGGACGGGCACAGCTCAAGGGCGACGGCCTCGGGCAGGTCGTCGTCCGGCAGTCCCTGCGCGGCGGCGTAGGCGGCGAGCCACGCCGAGACGAGCTGCGCCCGCTCCCGCAGCCCGGCCAGGCCGCGCACGTCCTGGTCGTAGTCGCCGCGGCGCGGGCCGAGGGCGCGGTGGAAGCCGTCCACCAGGTCGCGGGCGGCCTTGCCGGTGACGAAGCCGGGGGAGGCGAGCTCCGCGACGAGGTACTCCCCCGCCAGCGCCGCGTCCTCGCCGTGCCCGAAGCCCGCGATGGCCTCGGCGAGCTCGGCCGACAGGGCGGTCAGCGCCGGGGTGGTGCCGAAGAGCTCACGTGCCCGCGACAGGGACGCCGCCCGTGTGCGCCACGTCCGGCGGCTCTGCTCGTCGGTGCCGTGTGCCCAGAAGATCTGGGCCGTGGCCCGCGCGGCGGCCGGGTAGCGCAGCAGCCCCGCGCCTTCGCGCAGCCGGACCAGTACCTCCAGGATCAAGGCGGCGTCGTGGTCGTGCACGCCGCGCTCGTATCCCTCGTCGTAGCGCTCGGCCGCCGCCTTCTGGACGAGTTCCCCCAGGCCGTCGGTCGTGCGCGCCTCATCGAGGAGGCTCGCCGCCAGGTACTCGGCCCGGTACACGTCCTGGGCCTCGGAGACCAGCGGCTGCGACCAGTACGGGCGCGTGGACTCGAACTCCGGGTCCCGGACGGGGCTGCGGTAGTCGGTGCCCGTCACGGTGAACGCCAGCCGGTCCTCGAACGGGACGAGGGTCAGCTCGGCGGGCTGGGTGTTCACCGCGAACCGGTGGCGGCCCAGCTTGATGGTGTCGCCGTCGAAGAGGTCGAGCCGGTCGCGCAGCGCCCGTCCCGCCTCCTGGCGGGCGGTCTTGATCCGCCCCTCCAGCTCCTCGGCGCGGACCTGGTCGCCCAGTTCGCGCAGGTCGTCGGCGGTGGCGCGGAGCTTGGCGACCATCGGGTCGGTCGCGAAGTAGGTGTTGACCTCATCCAGTGACGCCAGGGCCGCCACCCGCCTGGCCACCCCGCCCAGGATCCGGTCGGCGGAGGCGACGAGCCGGTCGGCGCGGCGGGTCCGCTCGTCCAGGAGCGCCTGCTTGCGCGAGGAGAACGCCTCGTAGACGTCCTCGCGCTTGGCGCCCAGCTCGGCCTGGTAGGCGTCGAACTCCGCGAACCGCGACTCCAGCGACTCCAGTTGCAGCAGCAGCTTGCCGAGCTGCTCATCGCACCGCTCGGGGG
>JAFACJ010000079.1 GCA_023425615.1 Actinomycetes bacterium | reverse complement strand
GTCTGGATGCGGCCGCCGAGCAGCAGGCCGGTGAGGGCGCCGACGACTCCGATGAGGACGAGGGAACTCCAGCGTGCGGTCGTGCGGTTGAAGAGGCGGCGAAGGAGGCGCTTCATGGTGGAGATTTCCGCGGCTGAGTTCGAGGAGCTGGTGTCGGAGGCGCTGGACACGATTCCTCCTGAACTGACGAAACTGATGAAGAATGTCGCGGTCGTGGTGGTGGATCGTGCGCCCAGTGAGGGGTTGCTGGGTCTCTACACCGGGATTCCCCTGACGGAACGCGGTGACTGGTACGCAGGAGTCCTGCCCGACCGTATCGAGATCTACCGTGAGGAACATCTCGCTTTCTGTAAGGATAGGGACGAACTGCGCGAGGAAGTCGCGGTGACCGTCGTCCACGAGATCGCCCATCACTTCGGGATCGACGACAAGAGGCTGCACGAGCTCGGCTGGTGAGGTAACGCCGTTTCGACGCCGCCCGCGGAAAACTGCTTTCGGTCACGGAATGGCCACGCTACGTGATTTGATGGAGGAGTCCAGGCGACAGTCAAGAGAGCGGGTATGGGCAGGCACAGGCGGCCACCGGAGCAGCAGGCGACGTACCGCGAGGTCTTCGCCGTCGCGGAGTTCCGCAGCCTGTGGTGCGCCCAGACGCTCAGCTCGGTCGGCGACCAGTTCGCCCAGGTGGCGCTCGCCGTCCTGGTCTACCACCGGACGCAGAGCGCGCTGCTGACGGCGCTGGCCTACGCGCTGACGTATCTGCCGCCGATCCTGGGCGGTCCCGTGCTCAGCGGTCTGGCCGACCACTTCCCGCGCCGCCGGGTGATGATCGTCTGCGATCTGCTGCGGATGGCGCTGGTGGGCCTGATGGCGCTGGAGAGCACGCCGTTCGCCGGGCTGTGCGTCCTGGTCTTCCTGACGGTGCTGCTGGGCGCCCCGTTCTCCGCGGCCCGCGCGGCGCTGCTGCCCGACGTCCTGAAGGACGACAGGTACGTCCTGGGCGCGGCGATCAACAACATGACGCACCAGGGCACCCAGATGCTCGGTTTCGTGGCGGGCGGCGCGCTGGTGGCGGCCGTGGGGACGCGGGAGGCGCTGGCCGTCAACGCGCTGACGTTCCTGCTGTCGGCGCTGGTCTTGATGGGCGTCAGGCGGCGGCCCGCGCCCGAGCGGGAGCACGGGCGGCTGCGGCTGTGGCGCAGCACGCGGGAGGGCGCCGAACTCGTCTTCGGCGATCCGGCGCTGCGGAGCCTGGTGTGCTTCGCGTGGCTGTGCTCCTTCTCCACGATCCCCGAGGGCCTCGCCGCGCCGTACGCCGCGACGTACGGGCAGGACGCGCTGTACGTGGGGATCCTCATGGCCGCGATGCCGACGGGCATGGTGTGCGGGAGCTTCGTCCTCTCCCGGTTCGTCCGCCCGTCCAGCCGGATCAGGTCGATGGGCTGGATGTCGATGCTGTCGTGCGCGCCGCTGATCGGCTGCGCGCTGGAGCCGCCGTTCCCGGTGACGGTGCTGCTGTGGGCGCTGTCGGGGTGCGGCGGCGCCTACCAGCTCGCCGCCAACACCGCGTTCGTGGCGGCGGTGCCGCCCGGCGGCAGGGGGCAGGCGTTCGGTCTCGTCCAGTCGGGCATCCTCGCCGGGCAGGGCCTGGGCATCCTGGCGGGCGGCGCGCTCGCCGAGGTGATCGGGCCGCAGATCGTGGTGGCGCTGGCCGGCGCGGCGGGGCTGGCCGCCGCGACGATGGTGACGATGTCCTGGACGCAGGTGCGCGGCGGGGTGCTGGCGGCGATGTTCGCACCGCAGCCCGGCCGGAGCCGGGTCAAGGCATCCCTTTAGCGGAATCTCCTCTGTTCTGGTGGTAACACCCCTCCTGGGCGACAAAGCTTTACTTCGCCGGTTCTGGAGTTTCCACGGAAGTCATGGGGAGTTCCCCTGCCCAGAGCACGATCTTGGCCCGGAACTTCGAATTCTGGAGCGTGCCATGACTCTCGACCGACGTGATCTCCTGCGGGCCGGCCTGCTGGCGGGCGGTGCGCTCGCCCTGCCCGGCGGCCTCGCCGCCCCGGCGTTCGCCAGACCGCGCCCCGCGCTCACCCACGGCGTCCAGGCCGGCGAGGTGGCCGGCGGCAAGGCGCTGGTGTGGGCGCGGGCCGACCGCGCGTCGCGGCTGCTGGTGGACTACGGCACCCGGCCCGACTTCCGCGGCCACCGCACCGCCCGGGGGCCGCTGCTGACGCCCGACACCGACCTGACGGGCAGGGTCCGGCTGGAGGGCCTGCCCCCGGGGCAGGAGATCCACTACCGGGTCCGTCTCGATGACGGCCGCGCCGTCTCCGCCTACGAGGAGGGCTCGTTCCGTACGGAGCCGCGCGCGGGGCAGGATGTCAGGTTCGTGTGGGGCGGCGACCTGGCGGGCCAGGGCTGGGGCATCAACGAGGCGTTCGGCGGCTACCGGATCTTCAAGGCGATGGCCGACACGAAGCCCGACTTCTTCCTGTGCAGCGGCGACTGGGTCTACGCCGACGGCCCGCTCACCGAGACCGTCGCGCTTCCCGACGGCACCGTCTGGAAGAACGTGATGACCGAGGAGAAGGCGAAGGTCGCCGAGACGCTCGCCGAGTACCGCGGCCAGTTCCGCTACAACCTCATGGACGCCAACCTGCGCGCGTTCAACGCCCGCGTGCCGATGGTCTACCAGTGGGACGACCACGAGGTCCGCAACAACTGGTACCCCGGCCAGGTCCTCGACGACGCGCGCTACACCGTGAAGGACGTCGACGTCCTGGCCGCCCGCGCCCGCCGCGCCGTCCAGGAGTACCTGCCGATCGAGCCGAAGGGCACGATCTACCGCAAGATCTCCCACGGGCCGCTGCTGGACGTCTTCATGCTCGACATGAGGACGTATAAGAACACCAACACCACCAACCTGGAGAAGGACGGCCCCGGTCTGCTGGGCGAGGAGCAGAAGCGCTGGCTCATCCGCGAGCTGAAGCGCTCGAAGGCCACCTGGAAGGTGATCGCCAACGATCTGCCGCTCGGCCTGATCGTCCCCGACGGCGCCAACCAGGAGGGTGTCGGCAACACGGACGGCGGCCTGCCGCTGGGCCGCGAGCGCGAGTTCGCCGAGGTCCTGCGCGAGGCGCACCGCGGTGACGTGACGGGCCTGGTGTTCCTCACCGCCGACGTCCACTACACGGCCGCCCACTACTACGACCCGGCGAAGGCTTCGTTCCAGGACTTCACGCCGTTCTGGGAGTTCGTGGCAGGCCCCCTCAACGCCGGGACGTTCGGGCCCAACACCCTGGACCCGACGTTCGGGCCGACCCAGGAGTTCATCAAGGTCGGTCCCCGCGCGAACGCCAGCCCCGCCGAGGGCGCCCAGTTCTTCGGCGAGGTCGCGATCGACGGCCGGTCCAAGGCGCTCACCGTCCGGCTGCGCGACCTGAACGGCAAGGTGCTGTACACCAGGACCCTGACCGCCTGATCGGGGTCAAACCCTGAGCCTTCTCCGCTTGTCACGTTGAGCGCAGTCCCCAAGCGCGCGATCTTGGTCGGTACCCCGAGCCTGGAGTGTGCCGATGACCCTCGACCGACGTGACGTCCTGCGGGCCGGGCTGCTGGCGGGCGGCGCCCTCGCCCTGTCCCGCGGCCCGGCCTCCCCGGCCCTGGCCCTTCCCCGTCCCACGCTGACCCACGGCGTCCAGAGCGGCGAGGTCGTCGGCGGCAGGGCGCTGGTGTGGGCGCGGGCGAGCTCCCCGGCACGGCTGCTGGTGGACTACAGCACCCGGCCTGACTTCCGCGGCCACCGGACGGCCCGCGGCCCGTGGCTGACCCCCGACACCGACCTGACGGGCAGGGTGAGGCTCTCCGGCCTGCCCGCGGGGAGGCGGATCCACTACCGCGTGCGTCTCGACGACGGCCGGACGGTGTCGGAACCGGAGCTCGGCTCCTTCCGGACGACGGCGAAGAAGGGGCAGGGCGTCAGGTTCGTGTGGGGCGGTGACCTGGCGGGCCAGGGCTGGGGCATCAACGAGGAGTTCGGCGGCTACCGGATCTTCCGGGCGATGGCCGAGGTGGAGCCCGACTTCTTCCTGTGCAGCGGCGACCTCGCCTACACCGACGGCCCCCTGCGGGAGACCGTCAAGCTCCCCGACGGCACCGTCTGGAAGAACATGGTGACCGAGGAGAAGGCGAAGGTCGCCGAGACGCTCCCGGAGTACCGCGGCCAGTTCCGCTACAACCTCATGGACGCCAACTTCCGGGAGTTCAACACGCACGTGCCGATGGTCTACCAGTGGGACGCCCATGAGGTCCGCAACAACTGGTACCCCGGCCAGATCCTCGACGACGGCCGCTATCACGAGAAGAACCTCGACGTCCTGGTGGGCCGCGCCCGCCGCGCCATCCACGAGTACGTGCCCATCGAGCCCGGGACGACGTACCGCAAGATCCCCTACGGGCCGCTGCTGGACGTCTTCGTGCTCGATCTGCGGTCGTACCGGAACAAGAACACGGCGAACTTCGAGACGGAAGGCCCCGGAATCCTCGGGGAGAAGCAGACGCAGTGGCTGATACGTGAGCTGCGGCGGTCCAAGGCGGTCTGGAAGGTCATCGCCAATAGCATCCCGCTGGGCCTGACGGGTGCCAAAGGCAGCGCACAGGACGGGGTGGGGAACAGGGACGAGGGTCTGCCGCTGGGCCGTGAGAGGGAGTTCGCCGAGGTCTTCGGGGTGACGTCACGCGAGAACATCACGGGCCTGGTCTTCCTCACGGCGGAGGTCCACTACGCGGCCGCCCTCTACTACGACCCGGCGCAGGCGGCCTACAAGGACTTCGTGCCGTTCTGGGAGTTCATCGCCGGTCCGCTCAACGCAGGCACGTTCAAGCCGACCAGGTACGACTCGACGTTCGGGCCGACCACGATGTTCATCAAGGGGGCGCCGCGCCAGGGCGCCGGGCCGGCGGACGGCGCCCAGTTCTTCGGTGAGGTGGAGATCGACTGTCAGACGCGGGAGCTCGCCGTGCGCCTGCGGGACCTGGACGGCAGGATCCTCCATCTGCAGACCCTGCCGGCCCCGGAGTGAGTCACAGCTTCTTCTTGTAGGCGTCGGCGACCTTGTCCATGGTCTCGTGGACCTTGGGCTTGTCGAACCAGCGCTGGGCGGGCGAGATGCCGGTGTCGTCGGCGGGCAGGAGGACCCAGGCCAGGAGGTACAGGGCCGGGACCGCCAGGCCGAGGCCGATGGTCGCGCCGACGACGGTGACGCCGGCGACGCTCAGGCGGATGATGTTGAGGTCGAGGCCGGTCTGCGCGGCGAGGGCCGAGCAGACTCCGGCGAACATCTTGTTGTCCATCTTGCGCTGCGGTGTGTTCGTCATGCTTCGAGAATGCCCCGGTGAGGCCCCTGTCCACATCGGGGGGCATCCCTGAGAGCGCCCTGACTTCACCCCCTGAGTAAATTAGCGGCGATAACCACAGGGAGGCGTGTGATGGACGTTCTGCGGCTCGACGATCAGCTCACCGACGAGGAACGGATGGTGCGGGACAGCGTCCGCGCCTTCCGCGCCGGCTCCATCGACCCCTATGTCGCCGACTGGTTCGAGAGCGGCACCCTGCCGGTCCGCGACCTCGCGCGGGAGCTGGGCAAGCTCGGCCTTTTCGGGATGCACCTGGAGGGCTACGGGTGCGCGGGGCTGAACGCCGTCTCGTACGGGATCGCGTGCCGGGAGCTGGAGGCCGCCGACAGCGGGCTGCGCAGCTTCGTCTCCGTCCAGGGCTCCCTCGCGATGACCGCCATCCACAAGTACGGCTCGGAGGAGCAGAAGCAGCGCTGGCTGCCGGGGATGGCGTCGGGTGAACTGCTGGGGTGCTTCGGGCTGACCGAGCCCGACCACGGCTCCGACCCCGGTTCGATGAAGACGTACGCGCGGCGCGACGGGCAGGACTGGGTGCTCAACGGCGCCAAGATGTGGATCACCAACGGGTCGGTGGCCGACGTCGCCGTCGTCTGGGCGCGCACGGAAGAGGGCATCAACGGCTTCCTCGTGCCCTCCGGAGCCCGCGGCTTCACCCGTACGGACATCAAGAAGAAGCTGTCTCTGCGTGCCTCCGTCACGTCGGAGCTGGCCTTCGACGACGTGCGGCTGCCCGCCGACGCGCTCCTACCGGACGCCAGAGGGCTCAAGGCGCCGCTCGGCTGCCTCTCGGAGGCGCGTTTCGGCATCATCTTCGGCGCCGTCGGCGCGGGCCGCTCCTGCTACGAGGCGGCGGTCGAGTACGCCAAGACCCGCGAGCAGTTCGGCAGGCCCATCGCGGGCTTCCAGATCACCCAGGAGAAGCTCGCCCGCATGGAGGTCGCGCTCGGTCAGGCCGGGCTGACGGCCCTGCACATCGGGCGGCTGAAGGACGCCGGGGACGTCACCTCGCAGCAGGTCTCCTTCGGCAAGCTCGCCAACGTGCGGGCGGCCCTGGACGTGGCGCGCTCGGCGCGGACGATCCTCGGCGCGAACGGCGTCACGCTGGAGTACCCGGTGATCCGCCACGCCAACAACCTGGAGTCCGTCCTCACCTACGAGGGCACAGAGGAGATCCACACCCTCGTCCTCGGCGAGGCGATCACCGGGATCTCCGCCTACCGCGGCTGATGGTCCTGCGCCTCCCGGCGGCGCGCCTCCTCGTCGAAGGCGGGCGCGTAGTACGGCATGACGCCGGGCGCCCCAGGCCCGAAGAGCGGCGGCGTCACGGGAGGAGCCGCGGGCGCGGGCCCGGAGGCGGGCTCGCGCACGGACGTCACGTAGTCGTCGAGGTGCTGGGGGATGCGGGCGATCTCGCGTTCCTCCCAGGCGGCGAGGATCGCGGCTGCCACGCGCAGTTCGGCCTCGGCCGTCATCGCGCCGAGCTTGCGCGCCGTCTCCTCGCGCGCCTCGACCAGGGCGCGTGACTGGCCGAGCTGCGCCGTCTGCTCCAGTTCGAGCGCCTGCTCGTGCGTCTCGGCGCGTCTCTTGCCGGAGGTGACGCTCCGTTTGGCGTGCTCCTCGGCGAGCTGCTCGTAGGTGCTCGGCGGGCCGTAGAGCTGGAGCACCTTCACGAAGATCGGCAGGCATTCGATGACGGTGAACAGCAGGAACAGCAGCAGCCGCCACAGGCCGAGCGTGAAGTCGCCGGCCGAGGCGCGGTTCAGCGCCTCCAGCCGCACCAGGAGGCCGGTGTTGCCCTCGTTCGCCTGCTCGAACGCCGTCTGCTCGTCCGACTGGATCTTCCGCAGGTTCCTCAGCTGGGTCTGGACGCCGGGCAGCGCCTCGTTCGCCTCCCGCAGGGTCTGCTCCCTGCTGGTCTTGGACGTCGTGGCGATCTCATCGCGCCGGTGGTCGATCTGCCGGTCGATCTCGCGGATCTGGCGTTCGGCCTCGCGCTGCTTGGCGCGGAAGTTCTCATAGCGGGGTCCGGCGCCGGACTTGCGGCTGCCGTTGCGGCACTTGTCGCCGGTCAGCTCGCAGGTCGCGGCGTCGGCGTTCTCATCGCGCGCCTTCTCCAGCGGCTTCAGCCGCTCGCGGAGCGCGACGATCTGCGGGTCCTCCTCGGGGTTCACCACGGCGCCGCCGCTGGAGACGGTCTGGAGCAGCGCCGCCTCCTGCTTCTCCAGCGCGTCGATCTTCCGGCCCACCTCACCGCCGCTGAGATCGCCCTGGAACCGCTCGGTCTGCTCCTGCCGGATCTTGTTGATCTCAGTCTCGCCCTCCGGCTGGAAGATCCGCAGCACCAGCGGGGTGGAGATGATGAACCCGAACAGCAGCGCCATCAGCAGCCGGGGGAGCGCCACCAGCCAGGCCCGCTGCCCGCGCTGGATCGAGGTGACCAGCCACCGGTCGAGGTTGAGGATGGCCAGGAACCACACCAGCGAGATGGGCAGCGCCGCGTACCAGGGCGCGCGCAGCGCCATCTGGAGCGCGAAGAACATCGACACCCCGGCGAGCGTCGCGGTGGTCAGCACCGCCCCGCCGATCCCCTGGTACTTGGCGCGGTCGCCGGGCGCCTCGTCCAGGATCGCCGGCTGCGCGCCCGACAGCCAGATCAGGGGGCGTCGCCTCATCCTCACCGCCTCCGTCCGCGCAGCAGGCGGGGGAGGGCCAGCGCGGCACGGGGGAGGCGGGGCGAGGCGAGCCGGACGGCGGGGACCGGGAACGCGCCAGGAGAGGCGGGGAACGGGCCACGTGGCGCCGTCACCTCGACGGAGGCACGCGGCGTGCGCAGGACGCCGACACGGGGCAGCGGAAAGTCGTCAGGCAGGGGCACAGGCCATCCAACGGTCATTTGCCACAGCAACGAACTTCAGCACCATAGCAGGGCGAAGCGCGCTGGTCCCGTGGTGAGACTCAGGGGAGGAAAATGCCGTACTCCCGTAGCTCCGGGGTGAGGTGCGGCGGCAGCGCCGCCACCGCGGCCAGCTCCTCGGCCGAGCTGAAACCGACGACCTGACCCCTGACCTGCACGATGTGCTCGGCCATCTCCGGCGTGACACCGGTGATGGCGGTGAGGACCGGCGCCGGCACATGGTTCACGTCGATCAGGCCCCCGTCGTCGTAGTGCCGGGGAAGGTCGGGACGGCCGATGCGCAGGTCACGCGCCAGCACCACGTCACGGGCGTGCTCACGGGCCTGGTGGCGCAGCTGGCGGCGCATGTTCGCGATCGCCACCGCCTGCGCGTTGCCGTTGAACCGGGTCGGAGGCGGAGGCGCGAAACCCTGATAGGGGGCACCGCCCTGCAACAGCCTCCCGTGCTCGTCGATCGACACGACGGTGCGCTTCTCCTGGTCGGCGACGGCCAGCACGATCCAGATCGGCAGCCACAGGCCGCACAGCAGGAAGGTGATCAAGGCGTGCGCGACATGGTTGACACGGTTGCCGCGCACGAACACGATCTGGTTGCCGAACCTCGACTCCAGCCGCCAGCCCATCGCCGCATGCTGGCTGATCACCGAGAGGAGTATGGCTTCGATCCGGTCTTGGGGGAGACGCGCGGGCTCATAACCGGTCATGCCTGATGAGACGCACGGGGGAGGAGGTTGGTTCCAGGAAGCCGATACCCTTTGTGGATGTGAGCGATGTGTACAACCCCGGCGCGGTGGCCGTCGGCCTTGCGACCCTGGCAGAAGACGGCACCGTCCTCGACACCTGGTTCCCCTCGCCCGAACTGGTCGAGGACCCCGGCCCGTCCGGGACCGTCGTCCTGGAAGGCGACGCCGCCGGCGAACTGGCCGGCGCGGTGCGCGCCGACGCGCGGCGGGGGGTGAGGGTCGTCGCCGTCCGTACGACGATCTCCTCCCTGGACTCCAAGCCCGTCGACGCGCACGACGTCTACCTGCGGCTGCACCTGCTGAGCGCGCGGCTGGTCAAGCCGCACGGACTGAGCCTGGACGGGATCTTCGGGCTGCTGGCCAACGTCGCCTGGACGTCCATCGGCCCCGTCCCCGTCGAGAAGCTCGACGCCGCGCGGCTGGCGGTGCGCCTGGAGGGCGGGCAGCTCGCCGTCTACGGCATCGACAAGTTCCCGCGCATGACCGACTACGTCACCCCGTCCGGCGTGCGCATCGCCGACGCCGACAGGGTGCGCCTCGGCGCGCACCTGGCGTCCGGGACGACCGTCATGCACGAGGGGTTCGTCAACTTCAACGCCGGGACGCTCGGCTCGTCCATGGTCGAGGGGCGGATCAGCTCGGGCGTCCTCGTCGGCGACGGCAGCGACGTCGGCGGCGGCGCGTCGATCATGGGCACGCTGTCCGGCGGCGGCAAGCAGGTCATCTCGCTGGGCGAGCGGTGCCTGCTGGGCGCCAACGCCGGCGTCGGCATCTCCCTCGGCGACGACTGCATCGTCGAGGCAGGGCTGTACGTGACGGCCGGGACGCGCGTCACGCTGCCCGACGGCTCGGTGGTCAAGGCGCTGGAGCTGTCCGGCGCGAGCAACCTGCTGTTCCGGCGCAACTCCCAGTCCGGCACGGTGGAGGTCATCCCGCGTTCGGGGAGCTGGGGCGGGCTCAACGAGATGCTGCACGCCAACTGAGCACGGGCGCGGGGCCTTCCCGCGCCCCTCAGCGGTAGCCCGCCAGGAAGAGGGCCTCGGCCAGGGCCATGCCCTCGATCTCCGACGGGTCGACGCTCTCGTTCGCCGCGTGGATGCGGGCGCGCGGCTCCTCGACGCCCAGCAGCATGATCTCGGCGTCGGGGAAGTGCCGCTGGAAGGCGCCGCACAGCGGGATCGAGCCGCCCTGGCCCTGGGTGAGCACCTTCTTGCCGAACGCCTCGCTGAGGGCGGCGGTCATCGCGGCGTAGGCGGGGCCGCCGGTACGGGCCTGGAACGGGATGCCCAGCGACTCCCGCTCGACGTCGACACGGGCGTGCCAGGGGGCGACGGCCCGGAGATGGGCGGCCAGGGCGTCGCACGCCTCCCGCGGGTCGATGCCGGGCGGGATCCGCAGGTTCAGCCGGGCGCGGGCCGAGGGCTGGACCGCCGCCGCGGAGCCGACCACGGGCGGGCAGTCGACGCCCAGGACGGTCAGGGCGGGCCGCGCCCACAGCATGTCGGCGATCGTCCCGGTGCCCGTGACCGCGACGTCGTCGAGGATCCCCGCGTCCTCGCGGAACTGCTCGACGGGGTACTGCGCGCCCTCCCAGCGCTGGTCGCAGGGCAGCCCCTGGACCGTGGTGTTGCCCGCGGCGTCGCGCAGCGTCCCCAGCATGTGGATGAGCGCGGTGAGCGCGTCGGGGGCGGCACCGCCGAACATCCCCGAATGCACGGCGCCGCGCATCGTCGTCACCGTGACGACGACGTTCGCCTGACCGCGCAGGCAGGTGGTGAACGTCGGAGCGCCGACGGCGAAGTTACCGGTGTCGCCGATCACGATCGCGTCGGCCTGGAACAGCTCCGGACAGCGGTCGAGGAACCGCTCAAGGCCGTCCGTCCCCTGCTCCTCCGACCCCTCGATGACGACCCGCACCCCCACGTTCGGCTCGGCGGCGCGCAACGCCGTCAGATGCATGACGATGTTGCCCTTGCAGTCGGCCGCGCCCCGCCCGTACCAGCGCCCGTCACGCTCCACGAGCTCCCACGGCGAGGACGCCCACCCCTCACCCGGCGGCTGCACGTCGTAATGCGAGTAGAGCAGCACGGTGGGGCTCCCCGCGGGCCCCGGCCGGTACCCGATGACGGCCTGGGAACCGTCGGGCGTCTCGTGCAGCTTGCACGGCACCCCCGCCCCCGTGAACGCGTCAGCCGTCCACTGCGCCGCCCGCGCGCACTCCTCGGCGGGAAACACCCGCGCGTCGGCCACCGACCGCATCGCCACCAACTCGGCAAGATCCCGCCGAGCCCGCCCCATCAACCCGGCAACCCGCCCACGCATCAAGCCCGCTCCCCCCGAACCGAACCC
>JAFACJ010001176.1 GCA_023425615.1 Actinomycetes bacterium | reverse complement strand
ATGTAGGGCAGGTGCGGGCCGAAGAAGTTGAGCTGGAGGAAGAACGGCCTCCCGTCCTCGGCGTGGCGTTCGAGCCACTCGATGGCGCGGGTCGCCAGGTAGTGCTCGAACGTCGCCTCGACGGGCTGGTGGAGCCGCGCGGCCAGCAGGTTGCCGGGCCCGCCGTTGGGCAGGGTGCCGCGGATGTGCCCGCTGATCTCGTATGGGGGCAGGTCGCGTTCAGCCAGGTAGGCCAGGTAGTCGGGGTGGTCGACGGGGTTGTGCCAGCCGGGCAGGTCGGTCCCGTCGAACCCGAAGTCGGCGGCGGTGCGGTGGTGCCCGACGTGCCATTTGCCGATGAGGCCGCAGTCGTAGCCGGCCGCCCGCAGCGCCTGCGGGAAGGCGAACTGCTCCGGGGGGAGGTCCTCGATGTACCCGACGTTGCGCTCGTGGTTGGCCAGCAGCCGGTGCCGGAACGGCGCCTGCCCGGTGAGCAGGCTCGCCCGGGCGGGCGTGCAGATCGCCGTCGGGGTGTACCAGCGGTCGAACCGGGTGCCCGTCCTCGCCAGTTCGTCGAGGACGGGCGTCGCCGCCACCCGGTTCCCGTAGGCGCCGAGCGTGTCAGCCCGGTGCTGGTCGGTCATCAGGAAGAGGACGTTGGCGCGGTCGGTCACTCGCCGGCCGCCGTGAACAGGTCGCCCGTGTAGTAGGTGCTCGGGTCGGCCTTCTCGGTGATCTTCCCGGCGCTCAGGAAGTAGTCGTTCATGCCGTCGAGCCACTTGGCGATGGTGCCGTCACCTGTGTACTCGTCGAGATCGGCCAGCGGCAGCGCCTGGGAGTTCGCCGAGTCGGTCTTGACCTGGTCGACGGGGACGTTCAGCAGCTTGGAGGTCGCCTCGACCGTCTCGTCGGGGTGGTCGTAGCGGTACTGGATCGCCTCGCGCAGCACGGCCGTCACCTTCTCGGCCGTGTCCTTCTTCTTCGCCACGACGTCGTTGCCGGCGACGAAGGCGGTCGGGAAGGACACCCGGTCGGCGAAGTCGGCGTTCTTGGCCAGCTCCACCAGGCCGGGCACCTGCTTCTTGATCGTCGCGATGGCCGGGTACCAGAACCCGGCGGCGTCGACCTGCTTGGAGGAGACCGCCGAGACGATCGCGGCCGGCTCCATGGGGACGAGTTCGACGTCCTTCTTGTCGAGGCCGGCCTTCTGGAGGGCGAGGGTGAGGATCATGTCGCCCGAGGTGCCCTCGGGGACGGCGACCTTCTTGCCCTTGAGCTGCGCGATCGAGGTGATGCCGGGCCGGGCGATCACCCGGTCGGCGTTGCCGAGGGTGTTGATGGCGATGATCTTGGCCTTGCCGGAGGCGGGCAGCCACATGGCGCCGGGGCCGATGTAGCCGAAGTCCAGGTCGCCGGTACCCAGCGCCTGGACCTGGAGCGGCCCGTTGGTGAAGACCTTCTTCTCGGCCTGGAGGCCGTGCTTCTTCCACAGGCCCTGGGCGTCGGCGACGGCCAGGAGCGAGGCGCCGTTGTAGTCGGCGATGTAGCCGAAGTTCACCTTCGCCGTGGCGCCGTCGCCTTCGCCGCCGTCGTCGGAGGAGGAGCAGGCGCCCGCGCCCAGGGTCAGGGCCAGCGCGGTCACGGCGATGCCGAAGGATCTTCTGCTGAGTCTCATGTGAGGGTTCCTTGTGTCAGGGAGGGGACGGGTCAGCGGTCCTGGTGGTGGACGGCCTGCCAGACGCGGTTGCGCAGCGCGCCGAACGCGGGGCTGAGCCGTACCTCCTCGGTCCGCGGGTAGGGCAGGGCGACGTCGATGACCTCGGCGATGCGTCCGGGCCGGGCGGCCATGACGATCACGCGCCCGGCGAGGAACACCGCCTCGTCGACGTCGTGGGTGATGAACAGGACGGTGCGCCGGTCGGCGCTCCAGGTGGACAGGAGCCGCTCTTGCAGCCGCACTCGGGTGAGGGCGTCGAGCGCGCCGAACGGCTCGTCCATGAGCAGGATCGAGGGGTCGGCCGCGTAGGCGCGGGCGATGGCGCAGCGCTGCTTCATGCCGCCGGACAGGGTCTTGGGCAGCGCGTCGGCGAAGCCCTCCAGGCCGACGAGCTCGATGAAGTGCTCGGCGCGCTCCCGGCGCTCGGGCTTGGGCACCCCGGCCGAGCGCATGCCGAACTCGACGTTCTGCCGGACGGTCAGCCAGGGGAACAGGGCGTACTGCTGGAAGATGACGCCGCGGTCGGGCCCCGGCCCGGCGACGTCCTTCCCATCGACGCGCACCTGGCCGCCGGTGGGCTCCTCCAGCCCGGCGAGGATGTTCAGCAGGGTGCTCTTGCCGCAGCCGGACGGCCCGACGACCGTCACGAACTCGTGGTCGGCGATCTCCAGGGAGACGCCGCCGAGGGCGGTGAACTCGGCCCCGCCCCTGGCGGCGGCGGGGAAGACCTTGGTGACGTCACGGACGAGGATCTTGGGTTCGGCGGTCATCGCGTCTCCTGCCAGCGGGTGAGCCTGGCGCCCAGCGCCTGGAGCAGCCGGTCCATGACCAGGCCGAGGACGCCGATCGCGATCACGCCCACGAAGATGGTGGGGAGGTCGTAGTAGAGCTGGGCGTTCTGCATCCGGTAGCCGAGGCCGCGCTGGGCGGCGAGCAGTTCGGCGGCGACCAGCGTGGCCCAGGCCGAGCCGAGCCCGACGCGCATGCCGACCAGGATGAACGGGGTCGAGGCCGGCACCACGACCCGCAGGAAGAGCGCCGCGTCCCCGGCGCCGAGCACCCGGGCCGCGTCGATCAGCGTCCGGTCCACGCCGACGACGCCCTGGTAGGTGGAGATGACGCAGGACAGGAACGCGGCGAGGAAGATGACGAAGACCTTCGGTGTCTCGCCGATGCCCAGCAGCACCAGCACCAGCGGCAGCATCGCCAGCGGCGGGATGGTGCGGAAGAACTGGATCCACGGCTCGAACAGCCCGCGGCCCACCGTGTACCAGCCCATCAGGAACCCGACGAGGACGGCCGCGGCAGAGCCGAGGAGGAACCCGGCCAGCACCCGCTTGAGGGAGGCGAGGACGTCCTGGCCGAGCGTCCCGTCGCAGATCAGGGTCCAGGCGCGGGAGAGGACCTCGGGCGGGGTGGGGAACTGGAAGCCGCCCGCCGCCAGCAGCCACCAGAGCCCGATGCCGAGCGCGATCGACAGGAGGTTGAGCGGCAGCAGCGTCCGGGGCCGCGCCGTGCGGGAGGCGGCGGTCCTCCGCCGCCTCCCGGCGGGCGGTCCCGCGGTGCTCATGACGGGGCCCGGTCACGAGGGTCCGCAGCTCGTGGGCGCCGTCGGGGCGGGTGACCTCGTAGTAGAGCCGCAGCCCGCCGTCCTCGGGGACGGCGTCGACGTAGCGGACGGAGCCGGTGCCCGCGGGCGCGGTGACGGCGGGCCCGTCGGGGGTGAGGCTCCGCCAGGAGACGAGGTCGGGCGACCAGGCGAGGCCGGTCTTCTCCTCGTAGTTGCGGGTGTGGTCGGACTCGCCGTCGTAGAAGCCGTAGAACCCGCCGTCGGCCTCCACCACGCTGTTGAGCCGCGCCGCCCACCGGTCCCAGCCTTCGCCCGGCCGGAAGACCACGCCCTGCCACTGCCAGGTGGCGCCGTCGTCGGCGCTGACGGCCAGCGCCGACACCGAGCGGCACAGGCCGGTGTTGTAGATGTCGGCGGTGGCGTGCGCCCGGCCGTCCTCGCCCTCGGCGAAGGTGCCTTCGGCGGCGCTGACGAGCATCGCCAGCCGCCCGTCGGAGGTGCGCACGATCCGCGGGTCCTTGACGCCCTCGGTGCCGGTGCCGGCCGCGGTGAGGACGGGCCGCCGTGCCGTGATGTCGAAGGCGTCGGGCGAGGCGGCCTCGGTCACGTCGATCCGCCACCGGTTGTCGGCCGGGTCGACGTAGCTGAGGTAGAGCTGGTAGGCGCCGTCGGCGCGGCGGTGCAGGCAGAACCGCTCCATGGACGGGGTGCCCAGTTCGGACTTCTCCACGCTCCACACGTCATGGAAGGAGACGCCGTCGCGGCTGGCGGCCACCGCGCAGCGCCAGCCGCGCTCGGTGGCCGCCTCCCCCCGGGGGCGGCGGCGCCGGTAGGTCAGCAGGTAGGGGTGCTCGGCTCCGGGCTCGGCCAGGACGCTGGGGCAGCCCACCCAGTAGCCGGGCCCGTCGTGCTCGGGCCGCAGCACGGTGACGCCCTGCTCGGGGTCGAAGGTCAGGGGAGCGGCGGTGGCGGTCATCGTTCTTCCTTTTCGGCGGGGCCCGGGAGTCCGGCCAGCAGCGGTGACTCATGGGCGACGAGCGCGATGGCGCCGAGCGCGCCGACCTCGTCGCCCAGGCTCGCCGGACGCAGCCGCAGGCCGTGGTGGAGGGTGGGTGACAGATGGCGGTGCAGGGCGGCCTCGGCGGTCTCCAGCACGGCGGGCGCCACCTCGCCCGCGACGATGATCCGGTCGGGGTCGAGGGTGGCGCAGATCCCGGCGAGGACCAGGC
>JAFACJ010001164.1 GCA_023425615.1 Actinomycetes bacterium | reverse complement strand
GGGCCCCCTTCTCCACCCGGAGGAGGGGGCCCGGTCGATCAATGTCCATGGGGCGGGTAATCCTTCGCTGTGGCGCGTATGTCGTGCCCGTTCCCCGGGGAAACGGGCGGCTAGCGTGCGAAACCATGCGTCTCGTACTCGCCGCGGCCGGTTCCACGACCGCTCTGCTGGCCCTCCTGCCCGGTTCCGCCGTGGCGGAGGACGAACTGCTTCCGGCGCTCACCCGCACGGTGAGCTACCACGACTACAGCCGTGACGTCCAGATCCTGCAGGAGCACCTGAGACGGGAGGGGTACTCACCCGGGCCCATCGACGGCTTCTACGGTGAGGAGACAAAGACGGCGGTCTGGGCGTTCCAGAAGGTCAACGGGATCCGGCCCTCCCTGCGGGTGGGCCAGCGCACCCGGGACGCCCTGTTCGCCCCGGTCGGGATCCGGCCCCTGGTCGCGGGAGGGCCGAGCCGCCGTGTCGAGATCGACCTGCGCCGCCAGCTCCTGGTGGTGTGGAAGCACGGCAGGCCGGCGCTGATCACCCATGTCTCCACCGGCGCCGAGATCTCCTACTGCGACCACGGGCTCTGCGGTTTCGCCCGCACCCCCATCGGTGACTTCCGCGTCACCCGCCGGATCAGGGGCTGGCACACCGGACGGCTCGGCGCCATGTACTACCCGGCGTTCTTCCGCGGCGGAGTCGCGCTGCACGGCTCGCTGAGCGTGCCCAAGCGCCGCGCCTCCCACGGCTGCGTCCGCATCCCCATGCACGTGGCGCGGAAGGTCTTCAAGCAGGCGCCGACCGGGACGCCCGTCTACGTCCGCAGGCCGCCCCGCGAGTTCACCGTGCCAGGGGGAGGGTGACGATGAACCGGGCGCCGGTGTCGCTGTCGCCGACCCGCACCTCGCCGCGGTGGGCGTTGGCGATCTCCTTGACGATCGCCAGGCCGAGGCCGGTGCCCCCGGTGTCCTTGCTGCGGGAGGCGTCGAGCCGGGTGAACCGGTCGAAGACCGCCTCCCGCATGTGGGGCGGGATGCCGTCGCCGTCGTTGTAGATCTCCAGGACCGCCCTGCCGCCCTCGGGCCGCACCGACACCTGGATGACCTTCTCGGCGTGCCGCACCGCGTTGTCGAGCAGGTTGTTGACCAGCCGCGCGAAGTGCAGCGGGTGGCAGCGCACCTCCACCGACCTGGTCTCGACGGAGATCCGCGGGTCCTCCGGGCGCCGCCCCAGTTCCGTCAGCACCAGCTCGGCGAGGTCCATCCGCTTGTGCGGGGTCAGCGAGCCCGAGTCCAGCCTGGCCAGCTCCAGCAGGTCGTCCACCAGCGCCTGGAGCCGATCCAGGCTGCCCGACAGCTTCTCGGCGGTCACCGGCCAGTCGGCCTCCTCCGGGTACATCATCGCCTCGTCCAGCTCCGCGCGCATCGCGGTGATCGGCGCGCGCAGGTCGTGCGAGGCGTTCGAGGTGAACTCCCGCTCCTTGCGCAGCGACTCATCGAGCCGGTCGAGCACCTCGTTCGCCGAGACGGCCAGGGCCCGCAGTTCGTCGTCGTGTTTGGGGAGCGCGATCCGCCGCCCCTGCGACCCGTTGCCGGTGGCGGTCTCCACCCCGATGCGGATGGCCTCCCTGCGGATGTCGTTGACGGGCTTGAGCGCGCGGGAGACCGTCCTGGCGGCGCCGATCGCGGTGAGGCCGGTCATGAGCGCGCTGGCCAGCAGCAGCATGCCGAGGAAGCCGAGATCGACGTACCAGGGGACGTCGGGGGCGAAGGCGTAGACGAACCAGTCGCCCTCGGGCTCATAGACGCGGAACACCACGATGACCTCGCAGCCGGCGAACACCGGCAGCCGGCAGCCGATCTGGCCGGTCCTGGCGCTGGACTCGGGCGGGGTCAGGGTGGAGACCCGGGGCGCGGAGCCGAGATCGCCGGTGCCGGAGACGACACGCCCCTGGGAGTCGATCACCTGGACGCCGTCCAGCCAGGCAGTCTCCTTGCGGCTGATGATCTGCTGGGGCAGCTCATCGCGCTTGATGTCCCGCACGACCGTCAGAGCCGCGGTGGTGGTGCGTTCGATCTGGTAGTTCGTCGCCTGACTGCGGACGGCTATCAGGGCGAGGATCGAGGTGCCCAGGCAGAGAACGGACATGACCGAGGTGGCCAAGACGGTCAGCCGGGTCCTGATGGACCAGCCTTCGAACACCGCGCCCCCCAGGTCACCTACAGCATCTGGGGGGTCGCAGCGATTGTAGCCAACCGACAAGTCAAGTGATCAGGACACGACAGACCCCGTGTCGGCACCATCCCGAACCCCTCACATCGAGTTGGGCACCGGGGCGTCGGGGTCTCGCGCCTAGTCGGACGCCCGGGTGCCGGGGTCTTGCATCGGGTTGGGCACTCGGGTATCGGGGTTTTGTGTCTAGTCGGGTACCCGGGTGTCCAGGTCTCGCATCCGGTTGGGCGCTCGGGTGTCGGGGTCTTGCGTCCGGTTGGGTGCCCGGGTGCTGGGGTCTTGCATCGGGTCGGTCATCTGGGTGGCCCGGGCCTTGCGTCCGGTTGGGCGCCCGGGTCTCGCGTCTGGTTGGGCGCTCGGGTCTCGCGTCTGGTTGGGCGCCCGGGTGCCGGGGGGCTCACATTCGGTCGGGGACCCGGATGCCCAGTAGGC
>JAFACJ010001154.1 GCA_023425615.1 Actinomycetes bacterium | reverse complement strand
GGCGTGCAGGGTGCGCAGGGCGGCCTGCGGGGGATCCTCGCCCCACAGGCCGGCCACGAGCCGATCGGCGGCCACGACGTCGCCGAGGCGCAGCGCCAGCAGCGCCAGCAGGCTCCGGCGCCGCCTGGGCAGGAGCACGGGGAGCCCGGCCCGCCGCAGTTCCAGGGGGCCGAGCAGGCCGATGCTCAACGCGCCGGGCCTGCCCGGCACCGGGGTGGGGGGAGTCGACGTCGCGGCCATGGGGCGCCCTTCGCGTAGGTCTTCGATCGCATCATCGGGACCGGCACTGGAACGGCACTGATACGCCGCTGAAAGCGCCACCGTACTCCGGGGACCCCGCGCGGTCACTTGTCGCGCAGGACCCAGGGGGAGTTCTGGTAGCCGCTGTCGACATGGAAGATCGTGGGGCGCTGGCTCTGGCGGTCGGTCTTGAGGAGGAAGGTCCAGGTGACCGTGCTGATGGTGATCTTGATCTTGCGGCGCGGGCGCCCCGTCTGGTTCCACTGCTGGTAGGCCTGGGCGGAGGCGTTGCAGAGCTGGGCGAAGTAGTTGGTGATCTTCGCCTCCGAGGGCGCGGAGCCCAGCTCCTGTACGCAGTGCTTGAGGCAGAGCTGATCGGTCTCGAACGAGGCGTGGGAGAACGCGCGCGGCATCCTGAAGGAGTTGACCAGGCGCCAGCCGGACGAGGAGATGCCTCCGGGGAGCTTGATCTGCACCGTGGCGCCGCTCAGGATCGCCGACCAGCCGTCCTTCCAGTTGGCGCCGACGGTCATGCGGCCGAAGTAGAACGTGAGGATGGACACCTCGCGCTCGTCGGGCGGTACCTTCTTCAGCAGCTCTACCTGTAGGTTGTCCCAGCGCTCGATGACGCCGGCCTGGACCGTCTCGGAGCACGTGAGGAAGGCGAAATAGCCGGGGGCGCCGAGCTTCTTCAGGATGTCGCCGAAGACCTGGATCTGGCCGCCGGTCTTGATCAGCGTGCGGAGCTTGGTGAACCGCGCGGGCGCCAGCTGGTCGAGCAGGATGTTGCACTCGCCGACCTGGTCGAGGCAGACCTGGTAGAGCGGCCAGGACTCCTCGGTGGCCAGGGTGTAGTCGGACGCGCCGCCGAAGGTGAAGACAACCTGCTCGAACTGCGCCTGGAGTTTGGCGCCCGTGCACTCGGCGAGCTCAGCGTGGAACCCGTCGAGTATGCCGTCGACGTGCAGGATCAGCGGGCCGAGGACGGCGCCGAACGACGGCTCGGAGGGAAGCTGCGTGAGGCGCTGCCGCACGTTCTGGAGCTGGACGAGCGCCTTGTCGTGCTCGTCCTGCTGCCGCTGCACCCGCAGCGCGAGTCCCTGCGCCAGTTTCTCGGCCTCGTCGAGCAGTTTCCCCACCTCGGTCTTGGCCTCCTCGATGAGAGGCGCCACCTTCGCCCAGGTGGGGGCCATGCACACCATGTTGTCGAAAAGGTAGACGCAGTTGCCCGCGATCGGCTCGGTGCCGATCCGCTGGTCGTCCGCGTTGATGATGTCGCTCAGCTCCTGGGAGGAGAGAGCGCATTTCGCCTGTCCCTTGGCCTCCTCGGCGATCTTGGCGATGAGCGCGTTCAGCTTCTGGAGCAGCGTGTCGACCACGGCGTCGTACGGCGCGAGCATGAGCGTCTTCTGCCGCTGCGTCAACGCGTCGAGCCGTGCCTGGTGCGCGGCGCGCAGTATCTTCCTGATCCGGGATCTCTCGAACTGGAGTGCCGCTACACGACGGAGCGCGTTCTCCACGGTCGGCGGCTGGTTGGGTTGCATCTTCTGGTTCTAAAGGGGAAATTCCCATCAAAGAAGTAACAATCCCATCACCCTCGGTTCCGGTCCGGGCGTGCGGCGGTCAGGCGGCGCCCCCGGGAGCCCAGCCGCGCTCGGTCAGCCAGCGGGTGATGACCGAGACGGCCTCCCTGAGCTGGGGACGCTGGTCGGCGCCCAGGTAGTAGTGGGACGCGCCGGCGATCTCGTGGAGCTCCTTGTCGGCGTGGGTGAACCCCTCGTACATCCGCCGGGTGTGGCTCGGGGTGCACGCGTCGTCGGCGGAGTTGCCGATGACCAGCACCGGCACGGTGACGTCCGCGGCGGCCCTGGGCGCGTCGCCGCGGGCGTCGTCGTAGCTCCACTGCGACAGCCAGCTCCGCAGGCTGGTGAAGCGCGCCAGCCCGACGGGGCTGTTGTTCACCACCTGCGGGTCGCCGAGGTAGCACCAGCGCGGCTTTCGGTCGTTGGGGTCGACGGCGGGGTCGAGCCAGCGCGGGTCGGCCATCGTGCCGTGGACGACGAACCCGAACTCGTCGTCGGGGCGGCCCGCCTCGCGCAGTTCGGCGAGCTTGTCCTTGACCCAGGCGGTGATCCTGCGGTTGCGGGCGATCTGCGCCTCCCGGTACCGCTGGAGGAACTCCTCGGTGTACGGCGGCTGGTTGGGGTTGCCGGGGTCGTAGAGGTCCAGCTCGGGATCGCGCTTGGAGGGGTCCTGCTCGTCGAGGATGGAGGCGTCCATCCACTCGGTGAGGGTGCCGTGGCGGGAGACGTGGGCGGCCAGCAGCATCAGCCCGTCCGCCGGTTGCAGGCCGAGCTTCGTCAGGTCCGGCCCGTCACCGGCCGGGGTGGCGGTGACGGTCGGCTTCTCGGCCTGCTGCTGGTAGAAGACCGACAGGGAGCCGCCGCCGCTCCAGCCGGCCAGGACCACGTTGCGGTAGCCGAACTCCCCCCGCGCGTGCGCGACGCAGGCGCCCAGGTCCTGGACGACCTTCTCCATGATCAGCGCGGAGTCGACGCCGCGGTAGCGGCTGTTGCAGTAGATGACGTGGTGCCCGGCGCGCGCGAGGGCGTGGGTGATGGGCAGGTAGGCGCCGCCGCCGATCGGGTGCATGAACACGATGACGGTGTCGGACGCGGTCTCGGGCCGCAGCAGCTGCGCTTCGAGGAGCACGCTGGACCCCTCCCCGCCGTAGGTGTCGCGGGCCGCCGACGTGTCGGGGAACACGACGATGAACGGGATGCGCTGGTAGGACGACGTGGGGGCGCTCATGCCTGGCCTTCCTGGGCGGGGGAGAGGGCGGGGTGGACGGTGAGGGGGTTGCGCACGTCGATGGACATGACCGTCCAGTCGAGGCGGTCGTAGTCGGCGAACTTGCGCCGGGCGCGTTCCCGCGCCCGCTCCGGCGGGCCGTGGTGGATGCCCTGCGGTGAGTGGCTGAGCAGGCCGGGCGGTATGTCGATGCCGAAGAGGGAGCCGCCGTGGAAGAGGGCGACCTCGTCGTAGTCGACGTTGCGGTGGTACCAGGGCAGCCGCTCGGTCCCCGGCCGCATCTCGGCGCGGCGCGGCAGGAAGTTCAGCACGACCACGCCCTCGGCCTGGAGGAAGAGGTGAACGGTCGGAGGCAGGTGTACCGATTCGGAGAGGACCGAGTTGTAGTCGCGGATGTTGAACTTGAAGGGGAAGTAATCGCCCTTCCATCCCTCGACGTCACAGGGGTTGTGGTCGTAGACGAGCCAGCCCTGCTCCTCGCGGCGGGTCAGCCGCACCCGCCACTCGGGGCCTCCGTCGGTCAGGACCTCGGGTTCGGGGACGAACACCGTGGAGGGGTCGAAGGGGTGATGGCGGCCCAGGATCCCGGCCGGAGGGACGGTCAGCTGGTCGCGGGTCTCGATGATGAGGAACGCGCCGTCGGCGGTGTCGGGGAGCTGGCGGTAGGTGACGGCCTTGGGGAGCAGCACCCAGTCGCCGGGCTCGTAGGGGATGGACCCGAACTCGGTCTGGAAGATGCCGGTGCCGCGG
>JAFACJ010001130.1 GCA_023425615.1 Actinomycetes bacterium | reverse complement strand
CTGCTCGTCGACGCCCGGGTCCACCGTGAAGCGGACCGACAGCTCGGCGCCCTCGCCGGGGCCCACCCTGACCTCGGTGATCCCGGTCTCGTGGCCGAAGGCGGCCTCGATCGCGGCGAGCACCTCGGGGTCCTGGTGCGGAGGCGGCACCGGGCGCCCCTCGGCCAGCAGGTGCAGGCGCACCCCGTCCACCGCGAACGGGACCGGGCCCGCCACGTCCACGACCAGCGCCTCGGCGCCCTCCTCCAGGGCGGTGCGGCAGGCTTCGACGGCCATGGCCGGCACCGGGCGGGCGTCGGGGCGCCACAGCTGGAGGGTCTTCAGCGACGTGAAGCCGAGCACGCCGCGCCGCCCGTCCGCCCCCACGAGGGTCGGCAGCGCGATGTCGCTCTCCTTCTCCCTGCGCATCCCGTCGACGGTCTCCTCGGAGTTCAGCACCGCGACGATGGGCACCAGGAGCCTGCTGCGGGAGAGCGCGTCGAGCACGGCGTGCTCTCCCGCCTGCCCGGCGGCGTACGCGGTGAGCGCCGCGACCAGGCCGGGGTCGGCGCTCCCGTCGTCGTCGGGGAACTGGGGTTTGATCAGAGACGGTCCAGCCACGTGACGAAGGGTATAGCCAACCTCAGCCCCGCCGAGTGCCGTTCCCCTCGCGTCGCGGACCGGTTACAGAGCGTTCCGCAACCGTTCCACCGCGTCGTCGATGACCTCGTCTCTCTTGCAGAAGGCGAAGCGCACGTAATGGCGCCCGCGGGCCGGGTCGGCGTAGAAGACCTGCGTGGGGATGCAGACGACTCCGGCCAGGCCGGGCAGGGCGCGGGAGAAGGACTCCCCGTCCTCGTGGCCCAGCGGGCGCGGGTCGGCCTGGACGAAGTAGGTGCCCTGGGGCCGGTGGACGGTGAAGCCCGCCGACTCCAGGCCCGCCGAGAGCCTGTCGCGCTTGCCCTGGAGGGACTTGCGCAGCCCCTCGACCCAGTCCAGCTCGTGCCTGAGGCCGTGCGCCACGGCGTGCTGCCAGGGCCCCGCGCCCACGTAGGTGAGGAACTGCTTGACCGTCTTGACGGCACGTATGTACGGTTCGGGCGCGCAGATCCAGCCGGTCTTCCATCCGGTGACGGAGAACGTCTTGCCCGCCGAGGAGATCGTGACGGTCCGCTCGCGCATCCCGGGGAAGGACGCCAGCGGCAGGTGGACGGCGTCGTCGAAGGTGAGGTACTCGTACACCTCGTCGGTGATGGCCGTCAGGCCGTGTTCGACGCAGAGCCCGGCGATGAGCCGCAGCTCCTCCTCGGTGAAGACCGTCCCGCACGGGTTGTGCGGGGAGTTGACGAGGATCGCCTTCGTCCGCGGCGTCACGGCCCGCCGCAGCTCGTCGGGGTCGAAGGTGAAGCGGCCTCCGGACGGCCGCAGCGTGACCGGCTTGAGGGAGGCGCCGGCCAGCGCGATCATCGCGGCGTAGGAGTCGTAGAACGGCTCGAACGCGATGACCTCGTCGCCGGCCTGGGTGAGGGCGAGGACGGCGGACGCGATCGCCTCGGTGGCGCCGACCGTGATGAGGATCTCCGTGTCGGGGTCGTACTCCTGGCCGTAACGGGACAGCCGCTGCGCGCCGACCGCCTGCCGCAGCTCGGGGATCCCGGGACCCGGAGGGTACTGGTTGCCGCCGCCGCGGATGGCCTCGACGGCGCGTTCCAGCAGGCTCGCGGGCCCGTCCTCGTCGGGGAAGCCCTGCCCCAGGTTGATCGACCCCGTCCGGACGGCCAGCGCGGACATCTCCGCGAAGACCGTCGTCCCGAAGCCGCGCAGCCGCTCGATCAGTGGATCGTTCACCCGATCACCCTAATCCGCACCCCGTCCCCCGTCCCGGACCGGGCGCAGGGCAGACTGGAGGCCATGCGCGTCGCTCTGTGTCAGATCGAGGTCGGGGACGAGCCGCAGGCCAACCTGGCCGCCGTCCGCAAGGCACTGGCCGAGGCGGGGGACGCCGACCTCGCCGTCTTCCCCGAGGCCGCCATGGCCCGGTTCGGCAACCGGCTGCCGGAGATCGCCGAGCCGCTGGACGGGCCGTTCGTCACCGGGCTGCGGCAGGCGGCGCGCGAGCACGGCACGGCGCTGGTCGCGGGCGTCTTCGAGCCCGCTCCCGACGGCCGCGTCTTCAACACCGCCGTGGCGATCGACGCCTCGGGCGAGCCGGCCGGCTCCTACCGCAAGATCCATCTGTTCGACGCGTTCGCCTTCGCCGAGTCCCGCTCGGTGGCGCCCGGCTGCGATCCGGTCGTCGTGGAGCTCGGCGGCGTGCGCCTCGGCCTCATCACCTGCTACGACATCCGCTTCCCCGAGCTGGCGCGCGCCCTGGTCGACCGCGGCGCCGACGTGCTGGTGGTGACCGCCGCCTGGTACCAGGGCGTCTTCAAGGAAGAGCACTGGACCACCCTGGTCAGGGCCCGCGCGATCGAGAACACCATCTGGACGATCGCCGTGGACAAGGCGCCCGACCGCGACGACCCGCCGCGCGGCCAGCGCACCGGGGTGGGCCGCAGCCTGCTCGTCGACCCGATGGGCACCGTCACCGCCGACCTCGGCCCGTTCCCCGCCGTCCGCGCCCTGGATCTCGACCTGGAGCTGACCGCCGAGGTCCGCCGCACCCTGCCGTCCCTGGAGCACCGCAGGCTCTAGGCGAACGGCCCGCCGCGCGCGAACCGGGCGGTGCGGCCCGCGGCCCGGTCGTCCGGGGGC
>JAFACJ010001108.1 GCA_023425615.1 Actinomycetes bacterium | reverse complement strand
GCCTCGCCCTGCGCGCCCTCGGCGAACTCGACCCGCACGCCGAGGCCGTCGGGCACGGTGTGCGCTGGCTGCTGGACCAGCGGGTCGCCGAACCGGCGACCGGGGCCGCGGAGATCTGGGGCCCGCGCGGCGGCGGCGCCGGCGCCACCGTCACCCACACCGCCTTCGCCCTCATCACCCTGGCGGAACTGCGCCCCGGCGACCTCCCCAAGTGGATTCCCGCCTTCGAGTGGCTGGCGGGACGGCTGGAGAAGGAACCGAACGACTCCCACACCTGGATCGAGACCTACATCGTCTCGCCCTCCCCCGGGAGCGCGTGGCGGCTCAACCTGTGGCACTACGGGCTGCCGCTGGCGCTCTCGGCGCTGCTGCACCACCCCGACGGGCCGCCCGTCGCCCAGGTCGGCCCCGCCCTCACCCGGATCCTGGGCACCGCTCCCGGCCGCCACGGCTGGGGCGATGGCACCGGGTCCGGCGAGCGGCCGTCGCTGTGGGGCCTGTGGTGGGCGCTCCAGGCGGTCAGGGACGTCTACCGGCAGCCGCTCTTCCGCCCCGACGACCTGGTCGTCTGGCTGAAGGACGCGGTCGTCATCCGCCGCGGCCCGGCACGCCGCAAACCGCTGTTCTCGCTGGCGCCCGCCCTGTGGACGGAGGGGCTCGGCCGGCTGCTCAAACGGTACTGGGCCTACGCCGCCCTGGTGCTGCTGTGCGCGCTGATCGGCGGCGGCGTCCTGCTCGACCGCTGGAAACCCGATGTCTTCTGGGTCGGCCTGGTCATCCCCGTGGCGCTGATCCCGCTCCAGGAGGCGTTCAAACCCCGGCGCTGACCGGGCGCTCTCAGGCCCCGGCGGCGCGGCGTGCCAACTCCGCCTCGCCTGCCGCGCGCATCGCCTCCACCGGCACCTCTTCGCGCCCGGTCATCAAGGTCACCTGCCGGACCGCCTGGTGCAGCAGCATCGGGTAGCCGCCCACCACGGTGCCGCCGCGCTCCCGTACCGCCAGCGCCAGCGCCGTCGGCCACGGCGCGTAGACCACGTCGAACACCGGGACGCCCGCCTCGGCGACCGGCTCGGCGAACGGCCGCGCGCCGTCACCGGGCAGCGTCGAGACCACCAGGTCGGTCTTCAGCAGCCCCGACAGCTCCTCCAGGGTGGCGACCTGGACGTCGAGCCCGAACCGCGCGCCGACCTCGGCCGTCTCCACGGCCCGCGCCGGCGTCCGGACGGCCAGGACCGCGCGCCGCGCGCCCAGCTGCGCGGCGGCGGCGAGCATGGACGCGGCGGTGGCCCCGCCGCCCAGGACGACGAGGTCCTCCAGCTCGTGCACGCCGCCCTCGGCCAGAGCCGCCACGATGCCGTGGACGTCGGTGTTATCGCCCAGCCATCGGCCGTCGCGCGGGATGAGCGTGTTGGCGCCGCCGACCTTGACGGCCAGCTCGCTGCACTCGTCCGCCAGCCTCAGCGCCGTCCGCTTCAGCGGCATCGTCAGGGAGAGCCCGTCCCAGCGCTGGGCGAGGAAGGAGGCGAGGCCGTCCTCCGCGCACTCGTGCCTCTCATAAGCCCAGTCGTCGAGGCCCATGGCCGCGTAGGCGGCGCGGTGCAGGACGGGCGAGAGGGAGTGCGCGATCGGCGAGCCGAGCACGCTGGCGCGATGGGTCACTGCGGGTGGTCCTCCAGCCACTTGTTGAACTTGTTCTTCAGCTTGGTGAATTCCTCTTCGGTATCCGCGAACTCGGTGATGTGGTTCTCCGGGTCCGTCGCGACGAAGAACAGCCACTTGCCGGGCGTCGGATCGAGCGCCGCCTTGATCGCGCTGAGCCCCGGATTGCTGATCGGGCCCGGCGGGAGGCCGGCGTGCAGGTAGACATTGTACGGCGAGTCGATCTCCAGATGCTTGTACCGCACGTCCACGGTCCGCTGGCGGTGCGCGTACATGACCGGGGTGTCGAACTCCAGCTTCCGGCCCACCTTCAGGCGGTTGTAGACGACCCGGGCGACCTTGCCCTGGTCTTCGGGCTTGCCGGCCTCCGCCTGGACGATGCTGGCGATCACCATGATCTCGGCGGGCGTCATCCCGCGCCTCTTGGCGCCGTCGACGATGTCGACCTTCTTGATCTCCTGCCGGAACCTGTCGACCATCATCTTCAGCAGCTGCTTGGCCGTGGCGTCCGGCGGCAGGTTGTACTGGCCCGGGTACAGGTAGCCCTCGATCTGGCCCTTGGCCGCCGAGGGCAGGCCCAGCGACTTGGGATCGACCTTCTTGAACGCCGAGACCGGGATCTTCGACGCCTTCGACAGGCGCTGGTAGATCTCCGTGGCCCACAGCCCCTCGGGGATGGTGACGACGCCGGAGCGCGCCTCGGGGCTCAGGATGTGCGTCAGCGCGGCCTTCGCCGACATCTTCAGGCGCATCCGGTAGAAGCCCGGCTGGATGGACTGGGCCTTCGGCTCGTCCTTCGCCGCGTTGACGAACGCCTTGGCGGACTTGACGACGTCGGCCTTCTCCAGCGTCTGGGCGATGGCCGAGACGTACTCGTCCTTCTTCACCTCGATCATCGCGCTGCCGCTGCCTCCCCCTTCGTAGTCCGGGGGCTGCATGTAGTCCTTCAGCCTGGTGTAGCCGAAGTATCCGCCTCCACCGACCACCACGAAGAGGAAGAGGAGCGAGGCGATGGCCGCCGCACCGCTTCCCCTGCGCTTCTTGCGCTTCTTCTTGCGCTTCTCGGTACGGACGACCCGGTTGTCGTCCCGGGTCCGCTCGTTCCAGAAGTCGGTGTCGCTCACTCTTTCCCCTTGACCGGCGTTCCCGGCGGGTTGCCGGTGAGCCGTTCGGAATCCAACGCCGCCTGCAGCAGGACGGTCGCCGCGGCCTGATCGATGACTCCGCGTTGGTTCCTGGCCTTGGTACCGCCCGCCCGCAGACCGCTGGCTGCGGTCACGGTCGTGAGACGCTCGTCATAGAGACGTACCGTACCGAAGGGGAGTTTGAGTGCCAATCTCCTAGCAAACGTTCGGGCCG
>JAFACJ010001034.1 GCA_023425615.1 Actinomycetes bacterium | reverse complement strand
ATCACGGTACGGGCGCCGGCCGCGTGTCCGCGCGGCGCCGTCGGCTTTCCGGCCAGTCGACGGGTTTTCCGGACCTTTTCGGAGGGTCAGTGGATCGTCCGAAACTGGTGAGTCATTGAGATTTCATACCTTGTCAGAAAGGAGTGGATCAAAGTTATATAAGAGGCTAGGGTGGGAATTCACCGGACGGTGGTCCAGGGGTGGGACCGGCGGGGGCCGTCGGGGAGAGTCGCAGCCTGCCGAGGAGCTGAGATGGTCCGGGCGGAGGTCGGCTGGGCGCTGCGGGCCAGCCATGACGAGTACACGGTCCTGTCCTCGGGCGGACCGGTGCCCGGCTCCGGCGACCTCGCGGGCGTCCTGTCCGGGCTGACGTCCGGCGCCGGACGTGAGGACGTGCCGTCACGTGTGACGTTCGGCGGGGTGCACGACGGCCACCAGTACCATCTCGGCCTGGTCATCCAGGAATGGTCGCGCGAGATCGACGCCGACGGACGCCCCCTTTCGGTCAGCAGATACTTCGCCCTTCCCTACCCGGTGCTGTCCGGCGGCAGGGCCACCTATCTCGGCCTATACCACGCGCTGCGCGCCACGGAACTCCCCGAGAGCGGCGGCACGGTGCGGATCGAGCCGTCGGGAGCCCCCGCTGAAGAGCAGGTTCTCGCTTTGGAACGCTTCGGTTTCGGCCGCGTCGCGCCCGTCGCGGCCCTGCTCCTCGACGGTTCGGTGACCGTCACCAACGCCGATGAGCTGCCCTTGGACGAGCGCCTCGCGTTCTTCGACGCGGTGGCCACGCTCCTGCCCTACGGCATACGCACCTGGCTCACCGCGAGCACCCGGCACGACGACGGCGGCGAACGCATCGCCCTCGCCTTCTCCCAGCAGTGCCGCCCTGGAACGGTGGAAGCGGACTGGCGGGCGCCGTGCCTGCCCCCCGGCTCCGCGCACGCGGCGGAGTACCTCAAGCGCCTGTTCGAGGCCGCCGAGAAGTATCCGCTGACCGAACTGGTCACCTACCTCGCCTCCCAGGCCGAGCCGCTCGCCGGACAGGACCCGGCGGAGGCGGTACGGATCCTGGACGACATCGACCTGCCCGCCAGGCTCCTGCACGCGGCGCGAGACGGCCGGTTCTCCTATGACGCGCTCCACAAGCTGTTCGCGTCCGGCCGCTTCCGCGAACTGCCCTCCGCCGAGGACCGCCGCTACCTGTTCAACGAGCTGATCAGCCGCGGGAACGTCGACGACCTCATGGTGATAGAGCCGCTCTGGGCGGAGGCGGACGGCGACTTCGAGGTCCTCGTCCGCACCGCGCGGGCGAAGCTGTGGCAACTGGACCCGGCGCAGGAGACGGCGCGCTACCTGTGGTCGGCCGAGAGACTGGGGTTCGCCGACGAGTTCCTGGCGCGGATGGTCACCCGCCCTGACCCGGAGAAGAGCCTGGAGGGAGCCCCCGGCGGTGAGGCGGTGGTGGCTCATCTCGTGCGCACCCGCACCAAAGGCGAGTACACGCTGACGTTCGACGCCCTCGCCGATAACGGCCCTGTGCTGTACGAACTGCTCCGCCAACTCGCGACCGACCCGGAAGCGAACTTGGAAGGCTGGTACGAGCACCTGAAACGTGCCGTCTCCGCGGAGATACTCCTGCCCTTCTTCCGCGTACTGCGCTGGGACGGCCCTCCCGTGGACGCCAGCGCCCTCTCCAGGCTCGCCGCCCGCGGCCCCGGCTGCCTGACGATGCTGCTGCGCACGGCCGCCGCCGCGAGCCGGTTGGAGGGCGTGCTCCCGGCCTTCGCGGCCCTGCTCGTCACCGGGATACCGCCCGGGCGCGAGTTCTGGATGGCGGAACTGGCAGCGCTCGACCCCGACGACTCCACGGGCTGGGGAATGCTCGACGCCCTCCTTCTGGCGCTGGGCCATCCGCCACGCCATCTGGAGGCCGCCGCGACGGCCGGCGACTGGGCGTCATACCAGGAGGCGTTCGAGCAGATCCGCGCGGTCCCCGGCCTGGCCGCCCCGATCGCCGCGCATCTGACGGCGCATCTGGCCACCTGGTCCTGGCAGTCCGACACGCGCCAGACCGGTGCGGCGCTCGCGCTGGCGTCGCTCCACACGGACGTCCCGGACCTGGCGCGGGTGGTGCTCGCGGCGCGCGCCATGAACCCGTCGCTGATCGAGGACGAGCGGTACGCCGCCTGGCGCCGCCTCGCCCTCACCCGCCAGCCGGGCCTGGCGGCCGAGGAGGTCGCGCTCACGCTGACCGGCCTGCGCCCGGACGCCGAGCCGGAGTTCGTGGCCAAGCTGTGCGCGGAGGCGATCTACCGGCACACCCCGCTGGAGGAGGTGCTGGCGCATCTGACCAGGTCGGCGTGGCAGCTGACCGGCGACCGCGCGGTCCGCCTGCTGAACGAGATCCGCGGCGCGTTCGTCCTGCTGGGCTGGACCAGGCAGGACGCCGAGGAGTTCGCGCTGGCCCTGGGCAGGGCGATCGTGCGGACCCAGGATCCGGCGCTGGTGGAGGAGATCCGCGCCCGCACCTCGCACGGGACGCTCCTGGAGATCGAGTACCAGTACCAGCTCCTGCAGAACATCACGATGGACCCCCTGGACGACGAGGTCCTCTATCTGTCCGACCAGACCCGCAAGGCGCTGACCGACCTCGCCGAGTGGGTGCTGGCGCTGGCCAAGTCCAGCGGCAGGTCGCGCAGCTGGTTCGGCTGACCGTCCGCCGTGCCGCGGCGGCGCCCCGCGCGCCCGTATGAGAATGGCATTCTTAAATAGAGAGATCGATCCTCTTGTAAACGGCGCGGCGCCGGGTAGGCTGCCAGAGTGGCGATGCGGTTCAACTTCCATTACCCCGAGCCGGGCGGACTCGAAGGCGACGTCCTGGACGCCGGCCCGCTGCACGAAGTGGCCGCGGCCCTGGAGCGGCACGGCTTCGACGGGCTGTCGCTCAGCGAGCACCCGGTGCCGGGCGCGCGGTGGCTGGCCTCCGGCGGGCACCAGACACTCGACCCGTTCGTCGCCCTCGCCTACGCCGCCGCGGCGACGACACGGCTGCGGCTGCTGACGTACCTGTCGGTCGCCCCCTACCGCAACCCTTTCCTGCTGGCCAAGGCCGCCGCGACACTGGACAAGCTCTCCGGCGGGCGCTTCACCCTCGGCCTCGGCGTGGGCTACCAGAAGAGCGAGTACCACGCGCTCGGCGTCGACATCGAGGAACGCAACGCCCTGTTCGACGAGGCGCTGGACGTGCTGCCGCTGCACTGGAGCGGCGAGCCCTTCAGCTACCGGGGCCGGCACTTCAGCGCCCGCGACGTCATCGCCAGGCCCCGCCCCGTCCAGGACCCCGTCCCGATCTGGATCGGCGGCAACTCCAAGCTGAGCCGCCGCCGCGTCGCCCAGCGGGCGCAGGGCTGGATGCCGATGACCGGCGGGGCGGGCCTCAGCACCACCGCCCGCACCCCCACGCTCGGCACGGTCGCCGAACTCGCCGAGGCCGTCGCCGAAGTGCGGAGGGCCGCCGCCGAGGCCGGGCGCTCCGAGCAGATCGACGTCATCTACTCCTACCAGGACGCCGGGATCGGCTCCCCGGCCGCCGAAGCCGACCGGCACCGCGAGTCCTTCGCCGAACTGGAGAAGGCCGGCGTCACCTGGGTGACGGTGTCGAGCCGCACCAGCGAGCCGTCCGCCACGATGGAGTTCATCGAGGCGTTCGGATCGACCTACCTGTCCTGACGGCCACGGGGGAGGCGACCATGGGATGGTTCGAGGAACGCGCCGGCCTGGAAGACTCCGTCGCGGTGGTCACCGGCGGAGCGGGCGGCCTCGGCGCAGCGGCGGCGCTCGACCTGGCCGCCAACGGCGTCCGCCTGGCGGTGCTCGACATCGACGAGGAAGCCGTGGGCGAGATCCGCCGCGCCCTCGGTGAGGACGCGATCGTCCAGCACGGAGACGCCCGCGACCCGGCGGCCCTGACGGAACTGTTCACCGCCGCGGACGAACGGTGGGGACGCCTGGACATCCTCGTCAACGTCGTCGGAGGCACCTTCCGAGCGCCCTTCGCCGACACCACACCGAACGGCTGGAACGCGCTCCTGCGCATGAACCTCCTCCACGTGTTCCAGGCGTGCTCCCTGGCGATCCCGCGCATGAAGGCGGGCGGCCGCGGCGGCAGCATCGTCAACCTCACGACCATCGAGGCGCATCGGGCCGCCCCCGGATACGCCGTCTACTCGGCGGCGAAGGCGGCGGTCGAGCAGTTCGCCCGCACCCTCGCCGTGGAACTGGCACCCGACGGCATCCGCATCAACAACATCGCCCCCGACTACATCCCCACCCCCAACCTGCGGAAGTTCGGTGACGGGCACGCCCCCATGGACTCCCCGACGGGCGCGGGCATCGCCATCCCCATGGGCCGTCCCGGTCGGCTCACCGACGTGTCGAACTGCGTGGTCTTCCTCGCCTCGGCCCTGTCGTCGTACATCACCGGCACCACCCTCCACCCCGACGGCGGCACCAGCGCCTCCTCCGGCTGGTTCAACTGGCCGGGCCACGGCTGGGCCAACTACGCGCCGCCTCACCTCTTGGAGCACCTGCCCCACGAGAAGAAGGACTGAAGGGCGAACCACTTCTCTTCCCGAGCGGTCCAAAGGGTAGTTTGGGCGGACGTCCCGCTTTGGAGGTCGAGTGCTCGTCGGTTTGCGCTACGCGATCGCGTCGGACGAGGGCGGCGACTGGTGGTCTGTGAACGCGGACTCCGGTTATGCCGGCTCCTTCCTGCTGGCGATCGCCGACGGTGCGGACAATTCCGCGGGCGCCGCCGCCAGCGCCATCGCGATCTCGACGCTGCGGCGCTTCGACGTCCCGGTTCCGGACACCGAATTGCAGGGCACGCTCACCCGCGCGGTGGCGGAGGCGAACGCGGGGATCGGCGAACTCCGGCCGTCGCCGACGGAGAAGGCCGAAACCTCTCTCACCGCGCTGCTCTGGAACGGGACCGCCAGGTTCGCCATCGCCCACATCGGGGACACCCGCGCCTACCTGCTGCGGGATAATGTGCTGTTCCAGATCACCTCGGACCACACCATGGCCCAACTGCTGGCCGACGGTGGCGATAGGCGGGAGTCCTCCCACCTGGCGGACCAGCTGTTCAAATCCCTGGACGGCGGGCCGGACCGGGAACCGGACCAGGCTCCGCGAGAGGCTTTGCCCGGAGACGTCTACCTGCTGTGCACGAAAGGGCTGACCCGGCCCGTCGGCCCGCAGGAGATCTTCGACGTCCTCTCCGACTCCCGCTTGTCCCGGGAGCAGAAGGCGGATGATCTGATCCGGCGTGCCGGAGCGCACGGCATCGCCCTGAACATCACCTGCATCGTCGCGGACGTCGTGGCGGGCAAGAGGGACTTTCGCCCGTCACCGCCGGTCGCGGCGGGGGCGGTGGTCGACGAGGACGTCAAGCGGCGGGTACTCCGCTCCGACCCGTCGAGGAGCGAGCCGCAGCGTCCGTTCCTCGACATTTCGCCGATGCCTCCGCCGGCACCGGAACCCGCGCGGAAGCCCGTGCCGGCGCCCACGCTCCGCGGGTTCCCGCCTCCGGACTTCGAGATCTCCGGGTTCGACGTCATGGAACCGCTCGGCCACGGCGGTTTCGCGACGGTGTACCGGGCCACGCAGCGGTCGCTGAAGCGTCCGGTGGCCGTCAAGGTGCTGCACGAGCGGCTGAGAGGCGAAGGGCAGCGGCGTTTCGAGCGGGAGGTGGACGCCGTGCTGCGGCTGTCGGGCCATCCGAACGTCATCACCATCTACGACCGGGGGGAACTGCCGGACGGCCGTCCCTACCTGGTGATGGAGTACTGCCCCGGCGGCTCCCTCGCCGACCGGCTGTCCCGGGGCACGCTGCCGCCCGACGAGGTGCTGCGGATCGGCGTCAAGGCCGCCGACGCGCTGGCCGCCGCACATCGCGAGGGGATCCTGCACCGCGACCTGAAGCCCGACAACCTCCTGGTGACGAGGTTCGAACCGGTCGCGCTGGCCGACTTCGGCATCGCCAAGGTGGTCGACCCGGACGGCAACATGTCGGCGACCGTCAAAGCCGCGACTCCCGCCTACGCCCCGCCGGAGCTCTTCGATGAGGACTACAGCCCCACCGAGACCGGCGACGTGTACTCCCTCGGCGCGAGCCTGTACGCCCTCCTGTCGGGCAACCCGCCGCGCCACCCGGCCAAGAGGCTGTCGGGCTACGCGCTGATGGCCCACCACTTCCAGGCCCGCGACCTGCCCATCCCCGACATCCCTGGCGTCCCGCGTGGCCTGATGTCGGCGATCCAGGGCTCCCTGCGCCGCGACCTCTCCCGCCGCCATCGGGACGCCGACGCGTTCCTCTCCGCGCTCCGCGCCGTCCGCCTCTGACCCGGCTCCGGGAGGCGAACGGCGCGCGTCTCAGCCGGGGAGCAGACCCAGCAGACGGTCGATGTCGGCGGCGAGGGTCGGCGGATCGACGGGGTCGGCGAGGCCGGCGAACTCCTCCGGCAGGTACCAGCCGCAGCCCAGGTACGTCCCGTGCTCCTCGGGTGTGAACGCGGTGGGCGCGGAGGCGGGACGGTCGCCGGGGAAGCGCGCCAGGTAGAACGGCTCGACCTTGGAGTAGTGGACGCCGAGCCAGTCGTACTCGCGGTGGACCGGCACGGACACGTCCGAGACGCGGGAGGAGTCGAGGCCGGTCTCCTCGGTCAGCTCGCGGCACGCCGCCTCCAGCGGCGTCTCCCCGGGTTCGAGACCACCCCCGGGCGGTTCCCAGTAACGGCGCCCGCTCACGGTGTCGTACCAGTGCAGGAGCAGCATCCGCCCTGCCTCATCGACGCAGATGATCCGGACGGCGGGCCGGGAATCGGCCATCATCTCCCCTTCCTCCATGCGACCGGCCCATCGTCCTCGATCGAAAGCCCCCGTTCAACCGGCGAACGAAGGCTTCACGGCCCCGGCGGCACCCTCAGGGTCACTGGGCGACGTAG
>JAFACJ010001020.1 GCA_023425615.1 Actinomycetes bacterium | reverse complement strand
ACCTCAACGTGCGCAAGCGCGACGCGCTCGTCGCCGCGACCGCCGCCGCGCACGGCGGCCCCCGCGAGCTCTTCGAGCGGTACCTGATCGACGTCGCCATGGGACCGGCGGGCACCACCTCCCGCGTCCGGGAGGCCATCGCCGCCGCCCAGCTCTACCTGCACCGCTACCTGCTCGACCTGGAGCCCGCCAAGCCGCGGGACGGGGCCGACCCCGACGCCGTCCGCGCCCGGATCAGGACGTGGTGGGGGTGGATGCGCAACTACCGGATCTGGGAGGCGAACCGGAAGGTCTTCCTCTACCCGGAGAACTACCTGCGGCCCGAGCTGCGCACCCTGCGGACCCCCGCGTTCCAGGCGCTCGAAGAGGACCTGCTGCGCGGCGAGACCACCGAGGAGGCCGTCCGCGCCGCCTACAAGCGCTACCTCGACGAGTACACCGAGGTCTCCCGGCTCGCCATCGCCGGCGGGTACGTCTACACCGCCGACGGCGCGCCCGAAGGCGAACGCAGGCTCGTCATGTTCGGCCGGACCCGCACCGAGCCGCGCCGCTACTACTGCCGCGAGGCCGAGTTCCGCGACGGCTCGGGGCCGTCGTCCACGTGGGAGCCGTGGCAGAAGGTCGAAGTGCAGATCGACGCCGAGCGCGTGGACCCCGTGCACGCCTTCGGCCGGGTTTTCGTGTTCTGGCCGGTCGTCGAGGCGGTCCCGCAGGACGACCTCGACAAGACCGCGATCGTGACGACGCCCCAGGCGGGCGGGCAGAAGGTGGCCGGGCCGCCGCCGCGGTACCGGCTGCGGATCCTCTACTCGTTCCGCAACCTGAACGGGGAGTGGATGCCCGCCCAGGTCCTCGCCGCCGACGCGCTCCAGAACGGGCCGATCAGCGGGGTGGGCCTCTATGTCCAGGCCTCCCGGACCGTGCCCGGGGTCTCCGACCACGACTCGATCGTCGTCCAGTGCTCCTACACCGCGGGAGGAAGCGCCGTGACGTCGGCGTTCACCCTCACACCCGAGCTGTACGGGCTGCCCGCGGCCGGGACGATCCCGCCCGCCCGCGCCGCCGACCTGGCGGGGATCTTCGCCGAGCCGGACACGACGCCGATCGGCCCGGCGCAGGTCGTCCGGTTCAACGCGCCCGCCGACACCGCCGACGGGCCCTGGTCGAGCGTCGACCACAAGGGCGGCAGCTTCCTGTGCCGACCCGTCGCCGGACCGTCCGAGGCCGCGCCCGTCCTGCCGCTCAAGGGCAACACCGACGGCCTCCCGACCACGTGGGAGCGCATCGACGCGGCCTTCCAGCTCCCCGACGGCACCCGGTACTTCTTCGACAACGCGGTCGGCAAGTACATCGCCGTGCCTCCCGGCAAGCTCGCCTCCCAGCAGGTGCGCAAGGCCACCGTGGAGCGGTTCGGGCTCGTGTCGAGCGCCCTCGCCAGGACCGGCGCCGTCGACGCCGTGCTCGTCCGCGGCGACCACGTCTACCTGTTCTCCGGCGACGAGTACTACCGCCACCCGAAGGCCGCCTTCGGACGGCTCGACCCCGGCTACCCCAAGAAGATCGAGGACAACACCGAGAACCTGCCGCGCTGGACGAAGGTCGACGCGGCCTACGCCCTGCCCTCGGGCGCCGAGGTCTTCTACTCGCGGGCGCGGGAGGGCTTCGCCGTGTCCGGCGCGCTCGGCGCGGTCCGCCCGAGCGCCGAATGGTCGGCGCCCGGCCGGGCCGCGCTCGACGCCGTCGTGGTCCGGGGCGGACGCACGCATCTCGTCTTCGGCGACCGGTACGTCCGGCTGACCCCGGAGAACCTGCCGGAGCGGGGCTACCCGAAGCCGCTCGCCAAGAACGCCGACGGCATTCCCGAGACCGGCTTCGCCGGGCCGTCCCTCGCGCTCGGCACGACCGTGTACGCCTTCGACAACGCGCAGGGCACGTACACGGTCGACATGGGCGGCGACATCACGCGCCCGCGGTCCAGCCGCGACCTCGGGCGTGGCCCGACCGAGCTCAGCCGGACCGGCGCCGTCAAGGCCGCCTACGTCGCCGACGGGCGGCTGTTCCTCCTCGGCTCCGGCGAATACGTCAGATACACCCTCGACGGGGGCGCGATCCCCGACCACATCGACGCCGGATACCCCAAGAGGCTCGGCGCGGCCGCGGACGCCGTGTTCCAGCGGGCGGACATCACCTACGTCTTCAGCGGCGACCGCTACGGGCGGCTCCGGCCCGGCCAGGAGCCCGACGCCGCCGTGGACCTCTCCCCGATCGGCGAGGAGTGGCGCTGCCTGCCCGCCGGGTTCCCCCGCGGCCTCACCGGCGCCCTCGACACCGACACCGCGCTGTACTTCTTCCTCGGCTCCGGCTACGCCGCCTACCCGAAGAACGAGCGCGTCCCGCGGCCCTACGAGATCGCCGCGCTGCCCACCGAGATCATCCGGCTCACCTCCAGCACCGCGGCCGAGCTGAACCGGCGGCTGCTCACCGGCGGCGTCGCGGCGCTCCTCGACCCCTCGACGCAGGAGCTCGACGAGCTGCCCAGGTTCAGCGCTTCCGTCTCCGACGCCACCACGGTCCGGGTGCGGCCGGAGGTCGCCGCCGCGGGCGTCCCCATCGGCTCTCACCTGGACTTCGACAGCTCCAACGGCCTCTACTACTGGGAGATCTTCTTCCACGCGCCGCTGCTCATCGCGCAGACCCTGGGCGGCGCGCAGCGCTTCGAGGACGCCAGGCGCTGGTACGAGCACGTCTTCGACCCGACCGAGCGGCGGCGCTACTGGCGGTTCCTGCCGTTCCTCACCGCCGACGTCCCCGCGCTCGTCGCGGGCTGCCGCGACGACCTGCGCGAGCTCGGCGCGCGGACGCTGGAGGCGCGCCTCACCCCGGTCCTGGACGCCGTCGAGGCGCTCGCCCCGGCCTTCGCCCAGGCCCGCGACCTCACCGCCGCCGAGGACGCCTACCTCGCAGGGCTCGCCGACCGCGGGCTCGACGAGGTCCAGACCGCCCTCGACGCGCTCCCCACGACCGAGGCGAGGCGGCGGCTCGGGGAACGCGTCGCGATCATCGGCCGGCTGCGCAGCCGGTACCGGCTCATGGGCGACCGCGACGCCCAGTTGCGGACGTACCTCGACGACCCGTTCGATCCGCACGCCATCGCCGCGCTCCGCCCGGCCGCCTACCGGCGCGCGACCGTCATGGCCTACATCGACAACCTGCTCGACTGGGGCGACCTGCTCTTCCGGCAGTACACCGCCGAGAGCATCGACGAGGCGCGGATGCTGTACGTCTTCGCCTACGACCTGCTCGGCGAGCGCCCCTACGACCTCGGCCCGCGCGCTCTCTCTGCCGCCGCGACGTACGACGCGCTCGACGGGGACGGCACCGCGCCCGTCGGCCACCTCACCGGGCAGGGGGCCCTGCTCGAAGGCTCCGGCGCGGTCCACGCGGGCGTGGCGAACCCGTACTTCTACGTGCCCGACAACGGCGCCTTCCTCGACTACTGGACGCGGGTCGAGGACCGGCTCCGCAAGATCCGGGCCTCGCAGGACATCCTGGGCGTGAGCCGTCCCGTGCCGCTGTTCGAGCCGCCCGCGGACGTCATGGCGCTGGTCGCGGGCACCGCCGCGGGCGCCTCCGCCGAGCAGGTCCCCTCAGCGGCGTCCGCGCCCGTCCCCGCGTACAAGTTCCCGTTCCTGCACCGCCGCGCCACCGACCTGGCCGACCGGCTCAGGCAGCTCGCCGCCGACCTGCTCGGCGCGTTCGAGCGCCGCGACGCCGAAGAGCTGGCGCTGCTGCACAACCGGCAGGAGGCGGCGATCCTCGCGCTGACCCGCGAGGTCAGGGCGCACCAGGTCGACATCGCCCGAGCGGGGCTGCGCGAGGCCGAAGCCGCGCTCGCGGGGGCCGAAGGGCGCGTCGCCCACTACGAGAAGGCGCTCGCCGACGGGCTCTCCCCGCTCCAGCAGGCGCAGATCGCGATGATGTCGCTCGGCTCCGCCGCGCACTTCGCCTCCGGCGGCCTCAAGATCGGCGCGGCCATCGCCGCGGGTGTGCCGCAGTCGCTGATCGGCCCGTTCATCATGGGCGTGTCCGTCGGCGGCGACCAGGTCGGCGACGCCCTGTTCATCGGCTCCGAGGTCGCCGAGTCGTTCGGCGAGGGGTTCGGCCTGCTCGGCGAGCTGCTCGGCGTCCGCGCCGACCAGGAGCGGCAGGCCGAGGAGTGGCGGCTCCAGCTCGCGGTCTCACGCGGCGACGTCGTCCAGATCGGGCACCAGGTCAGGGCCGCCGAGCACCAGGT
>JAFACJ010001010.1 GCA_023425615.1 Actinomycetes bacterium | reverse complement strand
GCGTTGGTTTTGGGTGGCTGTCTGTGGGCGGTCTTCTGGGGGTGGTCGACTAGGGCGTCGGGTCAGGGCGACGGGTGCGTGGGAGCGGTCGTCGCGCGGAAGGCGTCGGCCACCTCGCGGACGAGATGCTCGGCGGTGGTGATCCCGTAGCCCATGGACGGGTTGTGGTTGGTCATCACCGCCACGAGCAGATCATGGCCGTGGCCCTCGATCCGGCCGACGCTGTTGACGGCCCAGCGGTCGCCGTCGCGCTGGTGCGTCATCCAGCCGTTCTTGTTGTAGACGGTGTCGCCGTCCAGGGCGCCGGCGCTCACGCCCCAGCGCTGCTCCTCGATGACCGTGCGCATCAGGCGCAGGACGTAGGCGCGGTCGGCGGCGTCGAGGGGGCCGGTGAACAGCCTCTTCAGGAGCCGCACCTGGTCGGCGGCCGTGGTGCTGGTCAGGCTCCAGCACAGCAGGTCCAGGCACGAGGCGTCGATCGCGACGGTGTCCTTCATGCCGAACGACCGGCGGTTGGCGGTGTTGACGCCGGTCGCGCTGCCGGCCCTGACGAAGGTGCGGTCCGCCGATTTGTTGTCCGACTCCCTGATCATGATCCCGGCGTCGTACCGTTCGTCCGCGCTGAGCTCTCTCCCCGCCTTCCGGCGCCGGAGCAGCAGCGTCATGAGGATGTCGAGCTTGGCGACGCTGGCGGTGACGAACCGCTCGTTGCGCCGGAAGCCGTAGGACTGCCCGGTGGTCCGGTCCACCACCATGATCGAGGCTCCGCTGACCCGCCCGGCCAGATAGCGCTTGAGCCCGCGGTCGAGCCTCTTGGCGTCGAGCCGCCGCGGCGCCGGCGCCCGTTCCGGCTCGGTGGAGGGCGGGAGCGCCGCCTCCGCGCCCGATCCGGGCTTCGGCACCGCCGCCCCGTCGACCCCCGAGCCGCCGCAGACCAGCGCGGCGACGAGCACCGCGCCCAGCGCCACCCGTCCGAACCTCATGTCCGCTCGTCCCCGGGGAGGGGCCCCGTCCAGCGGGCGCGGCGCAGATCGACGCGGTCCTCCCCGCGCAGGGGCGTGCCCTCCCCGGCATAGGCGGCGCGCGCCCGCCGCTCGTGCCCCGGCAGCATGCGTCCGTCGGCGCGGACGACCCGCCACCACGGAACGGCACCGCCGTGCAGGGACATCACCCGGCCCACCTGCCGGGGACCACCCACCCCGAGATACTCCGCGACATCCCCATAGGTCATGACCCGCCCCCGAGGGATCCGTTCCACCACACCCAGCACCAGCTCCGCGTAGTCCTCCGCGCCTTCCACGCCCCTATCCTGCCGTGGCCGACCGACTGCGAACGCAGTTATCCACAGGAGAGAAGCACGTCTGGCGGTGCGCTGCCTGTGATTGGAATGTGCTGGCGCGCTTAACGGTCCACGGGTGAGGAGCACGCTTGGCGGTGCGCTGCCCGTGATTGGAGCGCGCTGGCGCGCTCAACGGTCCACAGGTGAGGAGAAGGGGAACGCCGGATGGGAGACGCCGGCGCCGGTTGTGAGGTCGTCAACGGTGATCTCGGTGGGGCCCTTGACGGCGAGTGGCTCCCACGCGCACTCCAGGATCGCGGCCGCTTTGAGATCGCCACGGCTCTGCGTGCGGTGACGGCCTCTTCCCCGCCCTGAGGCGCTCCCGGTGTGCGGCATGGTGCTTCCGTCGTCTCGGCTGTGCCGGCCTGTGCGCGTCATCGACTCCGGTGACGCGCACGGGCCGTTCGGCCGGGTCGGGATATGAGCGGCTATTTGGTGGAGCTGTTGCCCCAGTTGCTGTTGGTGGGCAGTTCGGGTGTCGGGCCGCTGAAGGCGCCGGCGGCGGTGGTGTCTCCGCGCAGGCGGTACTGGAGCCAGGCGGTAGCGTAGCCGAGGAATCCGTAGGGGTTCCCGCCGTCAGCGGTGTCCTGGATCGAGGCGTGATCGGCGGAGACCGTGCCATTGACGCTGATGGTGTCGTTGTCGGAGTAGGTGATCATTCCTACCGCGGCGCTGACGGTGATGCTGTTGTAGTACCCGTACTGGGTGAAGAGGTTGGCGATGACCCAGTCCGCGGTGCCGTAGGTCGAGATGAGGAAGGTCGGCTGGGTGAGCGCGGCGGGATGGGCCGTGCAGTCGGCCGCGGTCGGGCAGCCGGGGTTGGGCGACGCCCAGCCCACGTCGGGTAGTGAGAAGGTCATGACGGTCGTGATCAGGGAGGGGTTGTACTCGGCCGCCCTGGCCGCGCCGGACGCGCCCTGCGAGTGGCCGACGGCAGCGATCTTGTTCACGTCGAGCCTGCCGTGGAAGGCGCTGCCGACGGTGCCGTTCTGGGTGACCAGGTACTGGGCGGCCGCGGTGATCGCGACACCGCTGCCGGCGTTGGTCTCGTACGAGGCGATGACGGTGTAACCGTAGGAGGCGAAGTGGCCGAGGACGGTCTCGTACTTGTCCGGCGTCCCGCCGGTCCCGTTGCCCCAGGTGACGATCGGGCTCTGGAAGCCGAGCAACGCGTAGCTCATCGGACGGAAGACCCGGTAGAGCGGGTTGCCCGAGCCGTCCAGGAT
>JAFACJ010000988.1 GCA_023425615.1 Actinomycetes bacterium | reverse complement strand
CGCCATGCCGCCGCTCGACCGGCGCCGCCGGTTGCTGATCCTGACCGTCTGCTGTATGTCGCTGCTGATCGTCAGCCTCGACAACACGGTGATGAACGTGGCGCTGCCCTCGATCCGGCGCGACTTCGGCGCCTCGGTCACCGGGCTCCAGTGGGCGATCGACGCCTACACGCTGGTGCTGGCGGCGCTGCTCATGCCCTCGGGGGCGCTGGCCGACCGGATCGGGCGGCGGCGCGTCTTCCGGATCGGGCTGGCGATCTTCACCACCGCCTCACTGCTGTGCAGCCTGGCGCCGGGCCTGGGCTGGCTGACCGGCTTCCGCGCGCTCCAGGCGATCGGCGGCTCCATGCTCAACCCCGTGGCGATGGCGATCATCACCAACACCTTCACCGACCCGCGGGAACGCGGCCGCGCCATCGGGATCTGGGGCGGGGTCGTGGGGATCAGCATGGCGGCGGGACCCCTGGTCGGCGGGGTGCTCGTGGAGTGGACGGGCTGGCGGTCGATCTTCTGGATCAACGTGCCGATCGGGCTCGCCGCCATCGTCCTGGCCACCCGCCTGGTCCCCGAGTCCAAGGCGGAGCGGGCCCGGCGCACCGACTTCGTGGGGCAGGCGCTCATGGCCGTCCTGCTGGCCGCCACCGCCTACGGGATCATCGAGAGCCCCCACCACGGGCTGGTGAGCCCGGTCGTGCTGGGCGCCGCCGCGGTGGCCCTGCTCTGCCTCGCCGGCCTGCTGTGGTACGAGCCGCGCCGCGCCGAGCCGTTCATCGACCTGCGCTTCTTCCGCAGTCCGCCGTTCACGGGGGCGACGGCGATCGCGGTGGCGGCGTTCGCGGCGCTGGGCGGCTTCCTCTTCGTCAACACCCTCTACCTCCAGGACGTGCGGGGGCTCGGTCCGCTGGGCGCCGGCCTGTACATGCTTCCCATGGCGGCGGTGACGCTGGTGTGCTCGCCGCTGTCGGGCCGCATGGTCGGCGGGGTGGGGCCGCGCCCGCCGCTGCTGATCGCCGGCGTCTGCCTCATCGCCTCCGGCACCGGCCTCGCGCTCGCCGTCGCGGCGCAGATGCCGGTGTGGGCGCTGGCCGGGGGCTTCGTCGCCTTCGGCGTCGGCTTCAGCATGGTCAACGCCCCGATCACCGACGCCGCGGTCTCGGGCATGCCGCGTGAGCAGGCGGGCGTCGCCGGCGCGATCGCCTCGACCAGCCGGCAGATCGGCACCTCGATCGGCGTCGCGGTGATCGGCTCGGTCGTGGCCGCGGGCAGGCTCGGCACGCCGGGGTTCGCCGGGGCGCAGCGCGCCGCCTACTGGATCATCGCCGGATGCGGCGTCGTGGTGCTGGTGCTGGGCGCGGCGACCACGGGCCGCAGGGCACGCGCCGCGGCGGAGCGGAACGCCGAACTCCTGGAACTGGAGAACACCGAGCACGTCCGGGCTACGGTGGCGTCGTGAACGTCGTGAACGCAGACGACATCGCGGTCCGGGTCTGGCGGGAGCTGCGATCCCTGGTGCTGGACCGGGCCGACCGGCGCCGTGAGGTCTCCGCGGAGCTCGGGGTGAGCTTCGCGATGGCCAAGGCGCTGCGCGTCCTGGCGGACGAGGGGCCCCTCTGCCTCGGCGACATCGCCTCCCGCCTGGTCACCGACGCGCCCTACGCCACGCTCCTCGTCGAGGGCCTGGTCAAGCGCGGCTACGCCCTGCGCACCTCCGACCCCGCCGACCGGCGCCGCAAACGGGTGCACCTCACCGACGCGGGCATGGAGGCCGCCGCCACCGCCACCCGGATCCTCGACACCCCGCCGGACCCGCTGCGCGCCCTCTCCGAGGCCGAGCTCCGCGATCTCGACCGGATCCTCGACCGGATCCGCGAGGCCGGGTCCTGAGGCGGCCCCGGCTCCCGCCGTTTCGAGGTGATCTACCAGAATCCGGGTAGGCAGACAGGTACGTACGAGACTCGAGGGACGGTTGTGATGGATCTTTCCGGCGTCGGGGTGTGGAACCAGCAACTGCGTTACGGAGACCGGTCGGAGGCCGCGGAGGCCGCCGCCGAGCTGGAGGAACTGGGATACACCGCGCTGTGGATCCCCGATGTCGGAGGGCCCCTGTTCGAGGCGGTGGGCAACCTGCTGGGCGCCACACGGCGTGCCGTCGTCGCCACCGGCATCCTCAACCTGTGGATGCACACCCCCAAGGACGCCGCCGCCGCCTTCGCCTCGCTGACGGCCGAGCACGGCGACAGGTTCCTGATGGGCATCGGGGTGAGCCACGCCCCGCTGGTGGACCGCAAGGAGGCGGGCCGGTACCGCAAGCCGCTGGCGGCGATGTCCACCTTCCTCGACGGCCTCGACCAGGCAGATTCCCCCGTCCCCCAGGAGAGCCGGGTGCTCGCCGCCCTCGGCCCCAGGATGCTGGACCTGGCCAGGAACCGCGCCCATGGCGTCCACCCCTACCTCGTCACGCCCGAGCACACCCGGCGGGCCCGCGAGGCGGTCGGGGCGGGCAGGCTCGTGCTCCCCGAGCAGACGGTGATCCTGTGCGGGACACGGGACGAGGCGCGCGCGATCGGCACCGACTGGCTGCGCGGCTACCTCTCCCTGCCCAACTACGCCAACAACCTGCTGCGTCTCGGCTTCACCGACCAGGACGTCGAGTCGGTGAGCGACGGGCTGTTCGACGCCCTGATCGCCTGGGGCGATGAGGAGGCGGTCAAGAGCAGGGTGGACGAGCACCGCGCGGCCGGCGCCGACCATGTCTGCGTGCAGGTGCTCACCACCGACGCCAAGTCCTTCCCGAGGGAGGAATGGCGCCGCCTGGCGGCAGCGTTGTGCCGATGAGCGCCATACCGCCTTAGGCTCCAGGGCATGGCCAAATATCTCGACGTGCATCCCGAGAACCCCCAGCCCCGGGCGATCCGCCAGGCGGTGGACCTCATCCGGGGCGACGGGCTGATCGTGTACCCGACGGACTCGTGCTTCGCGCTCGGCTGCCGGCTGGGCAACAAGGAGGGCATCGACCGGATCAGGGAGATCCGCCACCTCGGCGACGGCCACCACTTCACCCTGATGTGCAGGGACTTCGCACAGCTCGGCCAGTTCGTACAGATCAGCAATGCGCTGTTCCGTTCGATCAAGGCGGCGACGCCCGGCGGCTACACGTTCATCCTCCCGGCGACCAAGGAGGTGCCGCGCCGGCTGCTGCACCCCAGGAAGAAGACGGTCGGCGCCCGCATCCCCGACCATGCCGTCACCCAGGCGCTGCTGGCCGAACTCGGCGAGCCGCTGCTGTCGAGCACCCTGCTCCTGCCCGGCGACGAGGAGCCGATGACCCAGGGCTGGGAGATCAAGGAACGGCTCGCCCATGTGGTCGACGCCGTCGTCGACTCCGGCGAGTGCGGGTCGGTGCCGACGACGGTCGTCGATCTGTCGAGCGGGGAGGCGGAGATCATCCGGCGGGGCGCCGGCGACCCGTCCCTGTTCGAGTAGGGCTACCGCGCGGCGCCGAAGCCCTGGGCGTCGAGCCAGGCGTCGAGCCGCGTGTACGCCTCCTTGCGGACCTCCGGCAGCGAGAGGAAGACGTCATGGCGGGCGTCGGCGACGGGGGAGTCGGTGGTCTCCCCGCCCAGGGAGCGGGACCAGCGGGAGATCTGCGCGACGTCAAGGACGCCGTCGGCGCGGTCGCACGCCGGTGAGTAGGACGGTGAGAAGTCCGTCTTGTCCGACCGCAGCACGAGCGTGGGCACCCCCACCTCGATGCCGCGGTGCAGCCGCGCGTGCCCGCGCCGGACGGCGTTCAGCCAGCCGACGGTGACGGGGAAGCTCCCCAGCGGCTTGAGGTCGATGTCGAAGTCCCATTCGCCGGTGCGGCTGATGTGCAGGGTGGAGCCGTAGACGCTCTCGGGCAGGGGCAGCACCCGCAGCGGCTGCGCCTTCGCCAGGCCCCGCAGCGCCCAGGTGAGGGGGCCGCGCAGGAAGGCGTTGCCCTGGAGGTCGAGCCACGGGCTGTTGAGCACCAGCCCCACGACCGGCGCGGCGCCACCGGGCCGCCGGTCGAGCCACAGCGAGGTGACGAGCCCGCCCGTGGAGTGGGCGACGACGAGCACCGGCAGCCCGGGGTGGGCTTCGGCGAGGAGGCCGAGCGCCTCTTCCAGTTCGGCGTCGTAGAGGGCGAGGTCGGACACGTAGTGCGCGGTCTGCCCCGGCTTCCGCGCCCGCCCGCACTTGCGCAGGTCCAGCCCGTAGAAGGCGGTGCCGCGGTCGGTGAAGAAGTCGGCGAGCTCTGTCTGGAAGAAGTAGTCGCAGAAGCCGTGCACGTAGAGCACGACCCCCGTCACGTTCTCGCCCGCCGCCTTCCGGATGAGGACTGCCTCGACCGCCCCCTCCCCGTCGGGGTCGTCACCCAGCTCGATCACATGCTGCTCGTAGCCTTCCCCCAGGAGGTCGGGACGCCAGTGCGGCTGTTTCATGCAGGCTCTCCTCGCCCATGGCGGACCTCGCGGCCCGCCGCCGTCGTGAACCCCCTCACCCGACCTTTATGCCATGACTCGTCCCCTCCGCGCAGCATCCGCCGCCGAGGAGACGGTCAGAGGACGTCCTCCAGGAGGATCGGGAGGCGGCGGACACGGCGGCCGGTGGCGTGGTGGACGGCGTTGGCGAGGGAGGCGGCGACGCCGACGCCCCAGACCACGGCACCGCGGACTTGGGACTCGGCGGTCACGGGACTGGCGACGCGACCGCAGTCGACGACGCTCACCACCCGGGGGACGCGGACGCGGCGGGCGGCGTCTCGATGTCGAGTTTCATCAGGTCGTACAGGGTGGTGCCCCCGGCGAGGACCTTGGCGCCGGGTCCCGCCGCCGACAGCGCGCTCAGGGCGTCGGAGAGCGTGGCGGGTGCCCGGTAGGAGAACGGCCGCACGGCGTCATCCCTCCCGGGAGGCGGCCTGATGGGAGGCGGCCGACTGTGAGGCGGTCTGGCGCACCGCCGCCACGATGCCGGTGTACGCGCCGCACCGGCACAGGTTGCCGCTCATGTACTCGCGGATCTCGGCGTCGTCATCGGCGTGGCCTTCGGCGATGCAGGCGAGGCCGGACATCACCTGCCCGGGTGTGCAGTACCCGCACTGCAACGCGTCATGGTCGATGAACGACCGCTGCAACGGGTGGAGGCCGCCGTCGGGCCCGGACACCCCTTCGATGGTGACGACGCGGCGTCCGTTCGCCTGCACGGCCGGCGTCAGGCAGGAGACGACGCGGCGTCCGTCCAGGTGGACGGTGCACGCGCCGCACTGCCCGTGGTCGCAGCCCTTCTTCGCCCCGGTGAGCCCGAGCCGTTCGCGCAGGACGTCGAGCAGCGACTCACGCGGGTCGACGTCCAGCCGGACGTCACCGCCGTTCACGGTGAACGATGTCTCGGTCATCGAGGTCATAAGGCAACGCTAGTGACTGACGTCACACATGTTGTTCCATGCCGTGATAACTCCTGGTCAAGGCGGCCGTGCCGACGTTCGGACGTCCGCGGGCGCCTCCCGGCGACGCCGCCGTCCGCCGGGCACGGGAACGCCGATGAATCGGTGACGACATGCCGAAGGCGACTTTGAAGAACACTCCCCGGTCTCGCCTTTCTCTTCCTTCACATCCTTTTCCGGGAGGGTCCGCGGAAGAGGGAAACGGATATTTCCGGGTGGTCCTTAGCACGGGCCGGTGACATTGCGGAATGGCCGTCGCAGTGTTCTTGAAGTGCGGCTGTTGACGGCGCCAGATGTCCGAAACTCGGAGGCGATTGGGCGAATTATTCGCTATGTCTAGTTTTATCGTGGGTGGTTTCACCTGTATGTCGGCGTTAAAGTGATTGATTGTCGCGTGTCGCGTACCCGGGGAAGATTTTTTGCGGACACCCCATTTGACCTGCTGGTCCGCAAGTGGTCACGGACCTGTCGAGGCCGTCCGAAAGCTGTCTACGATGCCGCCGATTCGCATTTCCGGGCACGTGATCCTTAGGGAGGGTTCCGCCTGTGACGGACTCGCTCACCGGAATGAAAAATATGGTCGGCGATTCGGTGAACGGAGGGGAACGGAATACGGCCGGCGCGCAGCTGGCCGCCGCCTTCGATCCCCGCCACTTCCACCGCGCCGCCGCGCAGTGCGCGCTGCGCCTGCGGCGATATCTGGACGATCCCGAGGTCAGGGGGCTCGACCTGGTCGAGCCGGCGGTGCTGATGAAGGCGGCGCGGGAGCTGATGACCGCCGAACGCGAAGACGTCGCCGACTTCGACGAGGGACGGCTCAGCCAGAT